>JAJUFM010000200.1 GCA_029265995.1 Rhodospirillaceae bacterium
GGAAGGGGACGTGAGAGGTAGAACGCTAGTCCGCGAATCTTGCCTGATTCTCTGCGATGTACGGACGAAGGTGCGCGTTCCTGAACAGCTTGCGCAAAGGCGGCACGGCGTGATCGATAAAGGCCCTGGTGGCGCCGCCTTTTCCCCAGCGCGGCTGAAACACCAGATGCACGGGCAGGGGCTCCGGTTCGTATTCTTCCAGCAGGGGAACTAGAGAGCCCTCCGCAATCTGCTGCTCGACCTGGTAGGAAAGGGGGCGCACGATCCCCATCCCCTGTTCTGCGGCGTCGATCGCCGCCCCGGCGCTATTGGTCGCAAGGTGGCAGGTGACGCGCAGCGAGCGGGCGCGTTGTCTGGCACCGCGCTCGCGATAACGCCAGAGCTCCTGTGTCCCCGCCTCGTTCAATCCAATGCACCGATGGTTCAGCAGATCTGACGGATGCTCGGGCGGGGAGTGCTCGGCGAGATAGCTGGGTGCGGCACAGGTCAGTCGGCGAACCTCCCCCACCTTGACGGCGGACAGGGAGGAATCTGGAAGCGACGCCAGCCGCACGGCGACATCCACGCCCTCACCCACGAGGTCCACCATGCGGTTCAGCAGCAGCACCCGAAGGCGCGTTTCGGGATAGGCTGCAAGGAAGCTTTCCACGACGGGCATCACGTGCAGGCGCCCGAAGAGTTCGGGCGCCGTGATCACCACGTTGCCACCGATGGCGATGTCCGGTGACCGCGCCTTGAGCAGATCCAGTTCCTCGAGCACCGACCGATAGGTCCCAGCATGGCGCGCACCGGCTTCGGTGACGGCAAAGCGTCTCGTAGTGCGCTCGAGCAGGCGCTCACCGGCCATGGCCTCGAGGCGCGCGACCGCCCGCGTCACCGAAGCCGCAGAGTAGCCGAGCTTGCGCGCGGCGCCGGCCAGCGAGCCCGCATCGACCACCGCAACGAATATCGACATGGCCTCAAGGCGATCCATCGGAATTCCCAATTCTGAAATCGAATATTGCCGGATATCGGAATTATACCAGAAACTGAAATGACCTACCCTGGCGAAAATTGAGGAGCTACAGCATGAGAACGCACTACAGGACCAGGCGGGTCAACGACGTCGAGGTCTTCTATCGCGAAGCGGGGCCGGCGGATGCACCGGTGATCCTGCTGTTGCACGGCTTCCCATCCTCCAGCCACATGTTCCGAGATCTGATCCCGCTTCTTGCGGATCGCTTTCGGATCATTGCACCGGATTTTCCCGGTTTCGGGCAGACCAAGTCACCGCCGCGTGGGGCCTTTGACTATACGTTCGATCATCTGGCGGATGTCCTTGAAGGTTTCACTGAGGCCTTGTCTCTGAGGCGCTATGCTCTCTACGTCTTTGATTACGGCGCGCCGGTTGGATTCCGTCTGGCCATACGCCATCCTGAGCGTGTTTCGGCGATCATTTCGCAGAATGGCAATGCCTATATCGAAGGCTTCAGCGACGAGTGGGGGCCTTGGGAAGCCTATTGGCGCGAGCCTAGCGCAGCAAATCGCGAAGCCTGTCGAGCCTCACTCTCGCCGGAGATAATCCGGGACTGGCAGTATGGCACCGGATCCGACCTCAGCCTCCTGTCCCCAGACGGTTATGAACTGGACATCGCCTACATGGCGAAGCCGGGTGCCGAGGAAATTCAGCTCGATCTGATCCTCGACTACCGCAGCAACGTCGCGCTCTACCCAAACTTCCAGTCGTACTTCCGGGAGCGGCAACCTCCGCTCCTCGCTGTCTGGGGACGGCATGACCCTGCCTTTGTCCCCGCCGGTGCCTTGGCCTATCAGCGCGACTTACCGGACGCGCAGGTTCATCTGTTGGATGCAGGTCATTTTGCCCTGGAGACCCATGCCGAGGAAATCGCTGGCCTGATCCGGCCCTTCCTCGGTCGGCTGGCTTTAAGGCAAAGCGCCTGACGCACCCGAAGGAGAAGGCTGTGATCGACCTTTCTCGCAGGGCTTTTGTTGCAGCAGTGGGGGGCATCGGCCTGTCTGCTGCCCTACCTAGCTTTGCCTGGCCTGAGGGCATGCCGCCCGTGCGCAGGGTCGCAACCAACGGGATCAAGCTTGCGGTTTATGAGGCGGGCTCAGGCCCGCCCATTGTCCTGCTCCACGGGTTCCCTGGGCTCGCTTTCACGTGGCGCCATCAGATCCCGGCGCTGCTTGCTGCAGGCTACCGCGTTATCGCTCCCGATCTGCGCGGCTATGGCCTCAGCGACGCACCGGAAGCGGTCGAAAACTATGATATCGCGCAGCTGAC
>JAJUFM010000088.1 GCA_029265995.1 Rhodospirillaceae bacterium
CCGGTGATTGCCTGAGGTGAGATGCGGAGGAGGGCGTGACGGCTCTGAGTGAAGAGCAGGGAGTCCAGTCCGGCCCGGGAAGCAAGGCATATCACGCCCAGCCGCCCCAGGCGGTGCTCGCGACACTTGGAACAGACGAAAGGGGGCTCCACCCGGAAGAGGTCAGGCGCAGGCTGAAGCGCTATGGCCCCAACGAGCTGCCACCGCCGCGCCGCAAGCCAGCGATTCTTCGCTTCCTGGCGCAGTTCAACAATGCGCTGATTTACTTCTTGCTGGCGGCCGCTTTGGGTGCCGCCGCTCTGGATCATCTCCTCGACGCCAGCGTGATCCTCGCGGTGGTCATGATCAACGCGGTCTTCGGCTACGTTCAGGAGGGGAAGGCTGAGAACGCCCTGCAGGCGATCCGAAAGATGGTCTCTGCAGAGGCGCGCGTGCTCCGAGACGGGCAGCGGCAGATGATCCCCGTGGCTGAACTGGTACCCGGTGACCTTGTGCTTCTTGCTCCGGGCGATCGGGTCCCAGCGGACTTGCGACTTTTGACGGCTCGCGGCCTGCGAACCAATGAAGCGGTACTGACCGGCGAGTCGGTTGCTGCGGAAAAACATCCTGCGCCGGTTGCTGTTGCTGCACCTCTCGGCGATCGCCAGTGTCTCGCCTTTTCCGGCACGATCGTCGCGACCGGGCAAGCGACGGGTGTGGTAGTTGCTACCGGCAAGGCCACAGAGATCGGAAAGATCAGCACGCTCCTCAGCGGGGTCGAGGAACTTACGACACCGCTGCTGCGCCAGATCAACCGCTTTGGCAGACTGTTCACCTGGTTCGCCGTGGCTGGCGCACTTCTCCTCTTTCTCTTCGCCGTGTTCCTTCGGGGCTATGACTGGCTCGACGCGCTCGTGGTCGTGGTCGCGCTTGCGGTCGGCCTTGTGCCGGAAAGCTTGCCCGCCGTCATCACCATCACACTGGCGATCGGCGTTCAGAGGATGGCACAGCGGAACGCCATCATACGGCGCCTGCCCGCCGTTGAAACGCTTGGCGCCACCTCGGTCATCTGTTCCGACAAGACCGGCACGCTAACTCGCAATGAAATGGCTGCTCGGCGGGTGGTCGTGGCGGGCCATGACGTGCTGTTGGAGGACACCCCCTCTATCTCCCCCGACCCAATGCTCACCTCTCAGGCCATTTCCGCGCCCGGAGGCTTGCCTCTGGCGCTGATCCGGACTGGGCTACTTTGCAATGATGCACAGCTTCACCCCTCGCCTGATGGTTGGCGGGTGGATGGTGACCCGATGGAGGGGGCGCTCATCACGCTGGCGCTCGCCGCGGGATTAGAGGGTGACGCCGTGCGCCGGGAATGGGCGCGTATCGATACGATTCCCTTCGATGCCGAACATCGCTTCATGGCCACACTCAATCGTGAGCCCTGCGGGGGAAGGGTGGTCCTAGTCAAGGGCGCGCCAGAACGCCTTTTGAGCATGTGTGCCTCCCAGGCGCAGGATGAAGAAGATGCGCCACTGGACCCGGATTATTGGTCTGATCGCATTGCAGAGGCGGCCGCCGAGGGCGAGCGGGTTCTGGGCTTCGCAGCGAAGCAGGTAGACAGCAGCCTTACGGAACTCTCGCATCAAGATGTGGAAGAAGGACTGCGCTTCCTGGGAATTGTCGGCTTCATAGATCCTCCCCGCGAAGAGGCCATCACTGCGGTCGCGGAATGCCGTTCCGCGGGCATAGACGTAAAGATGATTACCGGCGACCACGCTGCCACGGCAGCCGCCATCGCCCGGCAGCTCGGCTTGAGCGAAAACCCTGTCGTTCTCACCGGAGCCGACCTCGATCGCCATGCGGAGAGGGAACTCGCAGAGGTCGTGCAGGAAACGACGGTTTTCGCGCGCACGAGCCCTGAGCACAAACTTCGTATCGTTCGCGCGCTCCAGTCAAAAGGCCGTGTGATTGCCATGACGGGCGACGGGGTGAATGACGCACCTTCCCTGAAGCAGGCAGACGTCGGGATCGCCATGGGCCAAAAGGGGACCGAGGCGGCCAAGGAATCGTCGGAAATGATCCTGCTCGACGACAACTTCGCCTCGATTGTCGCCGCGGTTAAGGAAGGACGAACTGTTTTCGACAACATCCGCAAGGTCATAACCTGGACCCTGCCAACCAACGGCGGTGAGGCGTTGACGGTGATTGCAGCGCTTCTGTTCAACTTCGCCCTGCCCATGAGCGCCACCCACATCCTGTGGATCAATATGGTCACCACCGTGACCCTGGGGCTTGTACTCGCCTTCGAGCCGACTGAACCAGGCATCATGAGGCGCCCGCCACGTACCCCAGAGGCCGGTCTGCTCTCCCCCTTGCTGCTCTGGCGCATCGCCTTCGTTTCGTTGGTATTCGCTCTCTGCGCGCTGGGCATTTTCTTCTACGCTCGCGGCAGCGGACAAAGCCTAGAAGCCGCTCGCACGATGGTAGTGAATATGATCGTCGTGCTTGAGGTCGTCTACCTCTTCACCGTCCGCTATATGCATATGACCTCCTTCACCTGGCGCGGCGCACTGGGGACGAAGGCGGTTCTCATCGCGCTGGTAGTGGTGGTCCTGGCCCAGCTTGTCTTTACCTACTGGCCCGTCATGCAGCAGCTGTTCCGCACGGAACCGGTGAGCCTTTTGGACGGCATGCTGATTCTCGCGGTCGCGGCAATAGCGATGGTTGTCTTCGAGTTGGAGAAGCATCTTTCGCGGCGGATTGGATTCACTCATGCGTGAGGCACCGCGAACCATCGATAGACCTGCTGCAAGAAGAGCAGGCGAATGTTCCCCAAGGCCGAAGGCATTGAGATGAAGTTCCCTGGCAGAAGTTGGCTGTTCCTGCTCCTCGTCCTGCTGGCCCTCGCAGTTGGCTATTACCTCTGGGATAGGCTGGCGGGCCAGGAGCTGCCGCCGGGCTTCGCCAGCGGTAATGGCCGCATTGAAGCGGTTGAAATTGACGTTTCGACCAAGACACCAGGAAGGGTTGTGGAGATCCTGGTGCGAGAAGGCGACTTCGTCGAGCCGAGCCAGGTCCTCGCTCGGATGGACACAAACGTGCTCGAAGCCCAGCTGCGTGAGGCGCAAGCTCAGCTTCGCCGCGCCGAAATCGCGGTGGAGGCAGCCCGCAGCACGGTAACGCAGCGAGAGGCCGAACGGGCGGCTGCTGAGGCGGTGGTTGCGCAGCGGGAAGCAGAGCTGGACGGCGCGCAGAGCCGGCTGGTTCGCTCCCAGGAACTGGCGCCGAGAGGAACCGTCCCCGTACAGCGCTTGGATGATGACCGGGCTTTGGCCCAGAGCGCACGAGCTGCGGTGAGCGCCGCCCAAGCGCAAGTAGCGGCCGCGGAGGCAGCCATCGCCGCGGCCAAGGCCAAAATCATCGATGCCGAAGCGGAAGTAGAGGCAGTGAAGGCCACAATTCAACGCATCGAAGCGGATATCGACGACAGCTATCTGCGCGCCCCGCGGGCTGGCCGAGTTCAGTATCGGGTAGCCGAGCTTGGAGAGGTGCTGCCGGCCGGCGGCCGCGTGTTGAACCTTGTCGATCTTGGCGACGTCTACATGACCTTCTTCTTACCCACCGCGGAAGCTGGAAGGGTCGCAATTGGCAGCGAGGTGCGGTTGGTGATGGACGCAGCGCCGGAGCACGTTATCCCAGCCCGTGCCACCTTCGTGGCCGACGTCGCGCAGTTCACGCCGCGAACGGTCGAAACCACAGACGAGCGCTTGAAGCTGATGTTTCGCATTCGCGCCCGCATTGATCCGGCACTTCTGGAGGAGTACATCACGCAGGTGAAGACGGGCCTGCCGGGCACGGCCTATGTTCGGCTGGAGCCTGAGGCAAAGTGGCCTGAGTGGCTGGAACTCACCCTGCAGCCATGAGCGGCCCATCAACCTCTGGCGAGGGAGCGGCCGCGTGGATTGCGGCCGTTGAGGATGTCAGCCTGACCTATGGCCGAGTCCGCGCCTTGGACTCGGTAAGCCTCGAAGTGCCGTCGGGACAGATGGTCGGGCTGATCGGACCGGACGGCGTCGGTAAATCGAGTCTGCTAGCCCTGATCTCCGGCGCGCGAGAAATACAGCGCGGGCGCGTCACTGTCCTTGGGGGAGACATGGCGGATGCTGAACATCGCCGTCAGGTCGGCCCGCGTATCGCCTACATGCCTCAGGGGCTGGGCAAGAATCTCTACCCTACCCTTTCCGTCTATGAGAACGTCGACTTCTTCGGCCGCCTCTTCGGCCACAGCAAGGCAGAGCGAGAAAAACGCATAGCCCTTTTGCTGGAAGCGACCGGCCTGGCTCCCTTTCCGGATCGACCGGCTGCGAAGCTATCGGGCGGCATGAAGCAGAAACTCAGCCTTTGCTGCGCCCTGATACACGATCCTGATCTGCTGATCCTCGACGAGCCGACAACCGGCGTGGATCCCCTGTCTCGCCGGCAGTTCTGGGAACTGATCGCGCAGCTGCGAGAGCGGCGGCCTGGCATGAGCATAGTGGTAGCGACCGCCTATATGGAGGAGGCGGCGCGGTTCGACTGGCTCTTTGCCATGGATGAGGGGCGCATCCTTGCCCGCGGAAGCCCCGCCAGTATCCGGGATCAAAGCAAGGCCACCTCGCTGGAAGCAGCCTTCATCGCCTTGCTGCCAGAAGGAAAGCGCAGAGCGCATAAGCCGGTCGAGATCATCCCGCGCGCCGAGGCTGAAAACGAAGTCATCGCCATCGAGGCACAGGGCCTCACCAAGCGCTTCGGCAACTTCACGGCAGTCGATCGCGTCACCTTCCGCATCCGCCGGGGCGAGATCTTCGGCTTTCTAGGCTCCAACGGCTGCGGCAAGACGACGACGATGAAGATCCTAACCGGCCTGATGCCGGCCACCGAAGGCGAGGCCTGGCTGTTCGGCAAGCGGGTGGATGCCCAGGATATCGAAACGCGCCGCCGGGTCGGCTACATGACCCAGAGCTTCTCGCTCTACAGCGAGTTGAGCGTGCGGCAAAACCTGGAACTTCACGCGCGCCTTTTCCACGTGCCGGCCGAAAGGATCCCGGAGCGAGTCAGGCTCGTCGCCGAGCGGTTCGAGTTGACCGACATCCTGGACGCCTTGCCCAATCGGCTTCCCCTGGGCCTGCGCCAACGCCTCTCTCTCGCGGTTGCCCTGATCCACGAGCCGGAGCTGCTGATCCTGGACGAGCCCACCTCGGGCGTCGATCCGATTGCCCGAGACGCCTTCTGGCGCAGCCTAATTGAGCTTTCGCGGCGCGACGGGGTGACGATCTTTGTCTCCACGCACTTCATGAACGAGGCCGAGCGCTGCGACCGCATCTCCCTGATGCACGCGGGCAAGGTGCTTGTGAGCGGCACACCAGCAGCACTGCAGGAAGCGAGCAGCACCGACACGCTCGAAAATGCCTTCGTTCACTACCTGCAGAAGGCTGTCGACGAGGAAAACAGGGAGGAAGCCGAGGCTACGGCTTCCTTCGATACGGCCCCCACGCCTGCTTCGGCAAGCAGCACCAGCCGTTCCTTCGACCTGCGCCGCCTCTTCAGCTACGCCAGGCGAGAATCCCTGGAACTTTGCCGCGACCCTATCCGGGCCACACTGGCCGTGCTCGGCAGCGTCCTGCTGCTGTTCATCATGGGCTACGGCATCTCCATGGATGTGGAAGATCTTACATTCGCGGTGCTCGACCGGGACCAGACGACGACCAGCCGGGACTATGTCCTAGGTATTTCCGGCTCGCGCTATTTCATCGAGCGCCCGCCCCTGCAGAGCTACGAGGAGCTGGATGCGCGCATGCGCAGCGGGGAGCTCAGCCTGGCCATCGAGATTCCCCCGGACTTCGGCCGTGACGTGGCACGGGGTCGGGCGACGGAGATCGGCGCCTGGATCGATGGCGCAATGCCCCAGCGGGCGGAGACGGTGCGGGGCTACGTGCAGGGTATGCACGCGCACTGGCTGAACCAGCGCCTGGCGCAAAGCCAAGCCGGTGGCGGGGGGGCAGGCAGCCTCTTCACCATCGAGACGCGCTATCGCTACAATCCCAACCTGGAAAGCCTGGTATCAATCGTGCCGGCGGTCATCCCGGTCTTGCTCATGCTGATCCCGGCCATGCTGGCGGCGCTGAGCGTGGTACGGGAAAAGGAGTTGGGCTCCATCGTCAATCTCTACGTCACCCCGGTGACGCGCCTGGAGTTCCTGATCGGCAAGCAACTGCCCTATATCGCGCTCGCGATGCTGAACTTCCTGACCCTCTGGATCCTTGCGGTTACCCTCTTCGACGTGCCCATGACCGGCAGCTTCCTGACGCTGTTGGCGGCGACCCTGATCTATGTCACGGCTACTACGGCTCTCGGCCTGCTGATCTCCACCTTCATGCGTAGCCAGATCGCCGCCCTCTTTGGCACCTCGATCCTGACCATTCTTCCAGCGGTACAGTTTTCCGGGCTGCTCGATCCCGTCTCTTCGCTGGAGGGGGCCGGCGCGATGATCGGCGCCATCTATCCCACGACCCATCACTTGACGATCGCTCGTGGAACCTTTGCCAAGGGGCTCAGCTTCGCGGACCTCCAGGCTTCATTCGTGCCGTTGCTGATCGCCGTTCCGGTTCTCATCGGCTTGAGCGTGCTTCTGCTCCGAAAGCAGGAGCGCTAGGCCATGCGCAGCCTGTCCAACATTCTACACCTGGCGACGAAGGAACTTCGCGGTCTGCTGCGCGACCCGATCATGCTGATCCTGATCGTCTATGCTTTCACCTTCTCGGTCTATACCGCGGCTACCGCAATGCCGGAGACGCTGAACAAGGCGCCGATCGCGATTGTAGACGAGGATCGATCACCGATCTCCATGCGGATCATCGATGCCTTCTATCCGCCCTTCTTCCTGCCCCCCTCCCTCATCACCCACGCTGAGATGGACGCGCGCATGGATGCGGGGCTCGAAACCTTTGCCCTCAACATTCCTTCGAACTTTCAGCGCGACCTGCTCGCTGGACGCAACCCGGCCATTCAACTCAACGTCGACGCCACGCGCATGACCCAGGCCTTCACCGGCACCGGCTATGTGAGCAGTATCGTCAGCGCCGAGGCGCAGGAGTTCGCCGCCGGCTATCGGCAGGACGCGGAGCCTGGGGTCGCTTTGGTCGGCCGCGCGCGCTTCAATCCGGAACTCGATCCAGCGTGGTTCGGCAGCATCGTCCAGGTGATCAACAACGTCACCATGCTCTCGATCATCCTGACCGGAGCGGCACTGATACGCGAGCGCGAGCACGGTACCATCGAGCATCTGCTGGTCATGCCGGTGACTCCTTTCCAGATCATGACCAGCAAGATCCTTTCCATGGGGCTCGTGGTGCTGCTCGCCGCCAGCTTCTCCCTTGCCTTTGTGGTCCAGCACCTGATGGAGGTGCCGATCCTGGGCTCGATCGGGCTCTTCTTGACCGGCACGGCACTCCACCTCTTCGCGACCACCGCGATCGGGATCTTCCTCGCCACAATCGCCCGCTCCATGCCGCAGTTCGGCATGCTGCTGATCTTGGTGCTATTGCCGTTGCAGATGCTCTCTGGCGGCAGTACGCCGCGCGAGAGCATGCCGGAAGTCGTGCAGTTCATCATGCTGGGAGCCCCAACGACCCACTTCGTCATGCTCGCCCAAGCCATCCTCTTTCGAGGCGCTGGCCTGACCGTTGTCTGGCCCCAGTTTATGGCCCTGGGTTTGATCGGAGGGGCGCTCTTTGCCTACACGCTCTCCCACTTCCGCAGAGCGATTGGCACCTTCGCCTGACCATCTGACATCGAATCATCTGCTAAGTCGACGCCGAATAGGGCAGCCAACAGCTGTAATGTCAGCGCAAGTTGTCTCGCGGTCAGCACAAGACGTGGCGCGCCCGTAAATCCATATGGTCCCGAAGCAACTTGAGCCGCGCAGAGGGCAGTTCTTCGACGGGGCTTGCCCTGATCTGCCATCTAGTTTAATGGCGCGCACTTCGCCCCGTCAGTAGGGAATGAATGCCGCTCCTTTTCGACACGGCCAGCCTCACCTTCACCGAAGGGGGCTTGATCCGCATCACAGGCGTGGTAGCCATGACGGTCTGCGAGATGGACACGGCACCTTATGCGGCGCTTGGATGCCACGAATGATTAAATCTGTTGGCGTTTCATTCAGATCGCTTCGCGATCCAGGCCAGCGCATCATCCCGGTCTAGAGGCACGAATGTGGCGACAATCACGAGCAGTTCTGGCGCAAGCATTTCAGCCGTTTGTGCAGGGAAAAGCCGGTTCTGCCCAACCAGTAAGGCGTGATTTGCGGCTGCTGCCCGAGTCAAGCGTAACGGAGACTATCATGGCAATCGGCACTCTCTTTTCGGCGAGTGACGTTATCCTGGATCTCGATGTCCGGACCAAACGCGATCTCTTCCAGTATCTCGCTGCTGCGGCCGCGGAGAGGACAGATCTTTCACAAGAGGCGGTCCTCGAGGCGCTGAACGCGCGGGAGAAGATCGGCTCCACGGGACTGGGCAAAGGCGTGGGTCTCCCGCACGCAGAGCTTGATCAGGCTACCTCTCCCTTCATGTTGTTCGTTCGCCTGGCACAAGCAGTGGACTTTGATTCACAGGACGACGAGCCGGTGGATCTCGTTTTCCTCGTGCTCTGGCCAGCCAGCGGCAACAAGGAGCTTCTGTCCACCATATCGACCCTGTGCCGGGTGCTCCGGGAGCCGCAGACGCTTCGTCAGCTACGCCAAGCGGAAACTCCAGAACGCAGCGCGCAGATCCTGCATGACGTCAGCGCCGTTGACCCGAAGCGGCTGGCTTCGCCATCAGAGTAGACGGGCTCTTCAAGAGGCCGTGCTTTCTGCGCCTGCCAGGCTCAATTTTAGGTGGAGGTGCAGAAGACAGTTCCTTGTATGCATTCAAATTCCACGTGATAGAGCAGATTTGCACGTTATGATCGCTACGCAAATCCTCCGACGCATGTCTGCATCGCACCACTCGATTGCGAATGTGATGCTGTCTCCGCTCGGGCATTCACCGTTCCCTGACACTGGATAAGAATGTCGCACTCTCTGCTGCTGATTGCCGCTCTCGGACTTCCTTTTGTTGGTGCAGTGGTTGCCGGCATGCTGCCGATCCACGCGCGAAACGTGGCAGCCTGGCTTGGTGGCGGAATAGCGGTAGTGGGTGTGATCCTGGCAATCCTTGCATTGCCGATCATCAGCTCAGGGGAAGTGGCGCGCCACGAGATAAGCTGGATGCCCACTCTGGGACTGAACCTGGTGCTGCGCCTGGATGGCTTCGCTTGGCTGTTTCTGGCGTTGATCTACGCCATTGGCGCGCTGGTGATGCTTTACGCGCGCTACTACATGTCGCCAGAGGATCCGGTTCCACGGTTCTTTTCCTTCCTCCTCGCCTTCATGGGCTCGATGGTTGGTGTCGTGCTATCGGGCAACCTGCTGCAACTGGTCTTTTTCTGGGAACTGACGAGTCTACTCTCGTTCCTGCTGATCGGTTACTGGCATCACACGGCTGCAGCGCGCGACGGAGCGCGCATCGCGCTGACCGTTACCGCAACGGGAGGGCTCCTCCTCTTTGCCGGAGTACTGCTTCTGGGGCGGATCGTCGGAAGCTACGATCTCGATGTCGTGCTGGCCTCAGGAGATCTGATCAGGGATCACGCACTCTACCTGCCGGCCCTGATTCTCATCCTGTTGGGTACGCTGACCAAGAGCGCCCAGTTCCCCTTCCATTTCTGGCTGCCCCACGCCATGGCGGCGCCGACACCGGTTTCTGCCTATCTCCACTCCGCGACCCTGGTTAAGGCTGGCGTTTTCCTGATGGCGCGCCTCTGGCCGGTTCTGGCGGGAACCGATGCCTGGTTCCTGATCGTCGGTTCTGCCGGAATGATCACGCTGCTCCTGGGTGCCTATGTCGCAATCTTCCAGGATGATCTGAAGGGCCTGCTTGCCTATTCGACCATCAGCCACCTTGGTCTGATTACTCTGCTGTTGGGAATGAACAGCGAGGTCGCGATGGTCGCCGCAATCTTCCACATCATGAACCACGCGACCTTCAAGGCATCTCTCTTCATGGCCGCGGGGATCATCGACCACGAAACCGGCACCAGAGATATCCGGCGGCTGTCGGGCCTTCATCGCTCCATGCCCTTCACCACCCGCCTGGCCATGGTGGCAGCCGCAGCCATGGCAGGGGTCCCGCTGCTCAACGGCTTCCTCTCCAAGGAGATGTTCTTCGCAGAAGCTCTTGCGGTTCAAACAGCGTCGCCGCTGCTACTGGAAATGCTGCCTATCGCGGCAATGTTGGGAAGCGCTTTCGGCGTCACCTATTCCCTGCGCTTTATCCACGGCGCCTTTTTCGGACCGGAAGCAAAGGATCTGCCGCGCACCCCAAAGGAACCGCCCTCCTGGATGCGCTTTCCCGTGGAGGTGCTTGTACTCGCATGCATCGTGGTCGGCGTACTTCCGGCCGCAACCGTGGGGCCCTTCCTTCGCCATGCGGTGGATTCCATTCTTGGAAGCAATGCGCCCGAGTACAGCTTGGCGCTCTGGCATGGCTTCACCACGCCCTTGCTGATGAGCATAATCGCCTTCCTGGCGGGAGTGGTGCTCTACCTGCTGCTGCAAAACCGTCTGAGAACGGGAATCGAGTTCCCGCCGCTCATCCCCAGGCTCGACGGGCGCCGGCTGTTCGAAGTTTCGATGGTCTTCGTATCCTGGCGTCTTGCGCGCTTCCTGGAAAACGTGTTTGGAACGCGACGGCTGCAGCCCCAGCTTCGGCTGATTATCTGCGCAGCGGTCGCGGCCGGCGCCCTGACGGTCTATCTCCGCGAGGTAGGTCCAGGAAACCTTACGCCCGCCGCTGTCGACCCGGCGCTCGCACTGATGTGGGGCGTTGGCGGCGCCTGTGCTCTCGGAGCCGCGTGGCAAGCCAAGTATCACCGGCTGGCCGCCTTGATGCTCATGGGCGTGACCGGCCTGGTCGTCTGCGTCACCTTTGTCTGGTTTTCCGCGCCGGATCTTGCCCTCACTCAGCTGCTCGTGGAGATCGTTACCACCGTACTGCTGCTCTTGGGATTACGTTGGCTGCCGAAGCGGTTCGAGACGGCGGAAACCCGGCAGCAAGACGTCATCACAGTCGGCCGCCGCACGGTCGATCTCACCATTGCCGTTGCGGCCGGGGCCGGCATGGCCGGTCTCGCCTTCGCGGTGATGACCCGCATGCCACCCGACCTCCTCGCCCAGCATTTTCTTGCCCGTGCCTACACGGAAGGTGGCGGTACCAACGTGGTGAACGTCATCCTCGTGGATTTCCGCGGCTTCGACACCTTGGGCGAGATCACCGTGCTGGCGGCAGTGGCCTTGACGGCCTTCGCGCTGCTCCGTCGCTTCCGTCCTGCGCTGGACAGCATCGAAGTCCCCGAACAGCAGCTCGACCAGCGTGCTACCGAGATCGCACATCCGAACCGTGACGTGGGTGATATCGTCTCCGACTGGCTAATGCTTCCCTGGCTGGTGTCGCGCTTGTTGTTCCCGGTCATCGCTATTGTCGCGCTCTTCCTGCTGTTCCGCGGGCACGATCTGCCGGGGGGCGGATTTGCGGCGGGATTGACCGCCTCTATCGCCATCATCGTTCAGTACATGATGGGCGGCACAAGCTGGATCGAGGCGCGTCTGCGTGTGCTGCCCCTGCGCTGGATGGGTGCCGGGCTGCTCTTCGCCGCGGGCACCGGGCTGGGCGCCTGGTTCTTCGGCTATCCCTTCCTGACGTCCTATTTCAGTTATCTGTACGTTCCTGTAATCGGGCAGGTTCCAGCGGCGAGCGCCCTGCTGTTTGACATCGGGGTCTTCCTGCTCGTCGTCGGCGCGGTCGTTCTTATCCTCATCGCGCTTGCCCACCAATCGGTCCGTGGTCATCGCGCGGTTCCGCGCGCTGTACCCACCCGGGAAAAGGTTGCGACGCCAGAACCAGCGAAGGGAGAGGCATAGTGGAAGCCATTGTATCGCTTGCCATAGGCGTACTGACGGGCGCCGGCGTCTGGCTGCTCCTGCGGCCACGTACCTTTCAGGTGATTATTGGCCTTTCCTTGCTCTCCTATGCCGTCAACCTCTTCATCTTCTCGACCGGGGGCCTGCGAACCGGCGCCGCCCCGGTCCTTCTTTCCGGGCGCTTCGGGGACCTCGCGCAGCATAGCGACCCCCTGCCGCAAGCGTTGGTGCTCACAGCCATCGTCATTGGCTTTGCGACGACTGCGCTCTTCCTGGTCGTTCTTCTGGCAGCGCGCGGCTTTAGCGGAAGCGACCATGTGAACGGTCGGGAGCCTAAGCGGTGACCACCTGGCTCGATCACCTGATCATTGCACCGATAATCATTCCGCTGTTCGCCGCCTTGATAATGATGCTGATCGGCGAGCAGCGGCGACCGCTCAAGGCGGCGCTCGGGCTATTTTCCGCGCTGTCGCTAGTGGCCATTTCGGTTGCGCTGCTTGTCGTCGCAAGCATTGAGGCGGAAGGCCCGGGAACGGCGCGTGTGTACCGACTTGGCGATTGGCCGGCGATCTTTGCGATCGTTCTGGTGCTGGACCGACTGGCGGCGTTGATGGTCTTCCTGAGCAGCCTGCTCGGCTTTGCCGCCCTGCTCTTTTCACTTGCCCGCTGGCATCGTGCGGGAACGCACTTTCATCCGCTACTCCAACTCCAACTGATGGGGTTGAACGGCGCCTTCCTGACCGGCGACATCTTCAACCTCTTCGTCTTCTTTGAGGTCATGCTGGCGGCCTCCTATGGCCTTGCGCTCCATGGCTCTGGCATTGCCCGAGTCAAAGCCGGCCTGCACTACATCGCCATCAACCTCGTTACCTCGTTTCTGATTCTGATCGGAGCCAGCGTTATTTACGGCATTGCCGGCACGCTGAACATGGCCGACCTGGCAATCCACATGGGTAGTGTGTCCCCTGGCCAGCGCTCGCTGCTCGAGGTGGGCTTGGCGGTGCTTGGCATCGCCTTTCTGGTGAAGGCCGCCATCTGGCCGCTCGGCTTCTGGCTGCCCTACACCTATGCAGCCGCAAGCGCTCCCTGTGCCGCGGTCATTTCCCTGCTCAGCAAGGTTGGCATCTATGCCATCCTCCGCTTATGGCTGTTGGTCTTTGGCGCGGATGCCATGGAATCAAGCGGGTTTGGCAGCATCTGGCTGCTCTTTGGCGGGCTGGCAACGGTGCTGTTCGGCTCCATCGCGATCATGGCCACGCAAAGCCTCTCCCGCTTGGCCGGCGCCAGCATCTTCATTTCGTCCGGGACGCTGCTCGCAGCCATTAGCACCGGCGAGGTAGGTGTCACCGGCGGTGCCCTCTACTACCTCTGCACCTCCGTCCTCGCGATCGCCGCGCTTTACCTCTTGATTGAGTTGATCGAGCGCGGACGAGTGCTCGGAGCCGATGTGCTGGCCGTTACCCGAGAGGCCTACGGCGAGGGCGAGCCTGACGAATATCTGGACGAAGAAGAAGAGGTTGGCATAGCCATCCCTGCCACCATGGCGATTCTCGGGCTAAGTTTCGCAGGGTGCGCGCTGCTGCTGGCCGGGTTGCCGCCCCTGAGCGGGTTCCTCGGGAAATTCGCAATTCTGTCTCCCCTGCTCAGCGGTGAGAATAGTCTCTCGCCCGCCAGCTGGGGCTTGTTGGGCGCCTTGACGGTCTCCGGA
>JAJUFM010000019.1 GCA_029265995.1 Rhodospirillaceae bacterium
ATGACGCCAATCGAGCCGACGATGGAACTTGGGTCCACCAGGATTTCATCGGCTGCAGTCGCGAGCCAGTAGCCTCCAGAAGCGCCTGCATCCTCGATGAAGGCGAGCACTCGGACGCCCTTCTCGTCGGCAAGTTCGCGGATGTAGCGGGCAATCATCGCGGATTGGACGGGAGAGCCGCCGGGCGAATTGATCGCCAAAGCCACGGCGGCCAATCGCTTCATCCGGAAGGCACGCTCCAGCGGCTCGCGCACCGTCTCGAAGGTCAGGCCACTGCGCAGGGGGCCAACCTGTCCGATCACGCCGCTCAGGCGGACAACCGGGACGACCGGCGGCGGATTGCGCAGACTCTGCAGCGGCAAAACCTTTCCCAACGTCTCGCGCAGATCGAAAGACATTCTCTCAGCCTTGTTGTTCAAATCCGGTGAGCACGTTCACCGTGTTGATGCCGATGGCTTCGACTGCGTAACCGCCTTCCATCACGAAGAGCGTGGGAATGCCCAGACGAGCCATACGCCCTCCCATCCGCAGGTAGTCGTCGTGGTCCAGTCGAAAGTGGGAAATGGGATCTTCCTTGAAGGTATCGACGCCCAGTGAGACGACAAGGCCTTCTGCACCGAAACGATCTATGGCCTCGCAGGCTTCTTCCAGTGCTGCGAACCAAAGGTCGGGGCCGCTGCCCCAGCGCAGGGGAAAGTTGGCGTTGTAGCCTTCGCCGGCGCCTGTCCCCTTTTCATCGGCATAACCCAGAAAATAGGGAAATTCCTGCAGCGGGTCGGCATGGATCGAGGCGAAGAAGACGTCGTCCCGATCATAGAAGATCGACTGGGTGCCGTTGCCGTGATGATAGTCCACATCCAGCACCGCCACCCTGGGGGCGCCCTGGTCGCGCCAGGCCTGCGCCGCAATGGCAGCGTTGTTCAGGAAGCAGTAGCCGCCGTAGTAGTCAGCCGCGGCGTGGTGTCCAGGCGGGCGGCAGAGAGAGAAGACGCCGCGTTCGCCGGCGGTCAGTTCAGCAAGGCCCGTCAGCGCCACATCGACGGCTGAGGTTGCTGCCTTCCAGGTGCCGGCCGTTATCGGAGTTCCGGCGTCGAAGGAGAAGTGGGAGAGCTTGCCGTCAATGACCTCTGGCTCGCGGTCCCGCATGTCCCTCACGGCCCAATTGAGCGGTAGGGCGTCATGGGTCCGCCCCGTTTGGGTCCAGAGAGTCCAGGCTTCCTCCAGAAAGCTTACGAAGCGAGGCGCGTGGACGCGTAGGATGGGCTCCGTGCCGAAGGAGCGCGGTTCGATGACTTGGCCCAGGCCTGTTTCCTGGACGCGCGCCAGGATCATGTCGGCGCGCCGCGGCATTTCGAAACAGGGCATGAGCTTGCCGTCGACCAATTCAGCCTGGCCGTGCTGTAGCCGGTGATCCTCACTGTACACCGTCAGCATCGATCAGCCTCCAACTAGCTCCACGTGGGCCGCATCCCAAGCGCCTGGCCACACCTCGGCATCTCCGCCGCGCAGGGAGTCCAGCGCTCCGAGCGGAACATCGGCGATCACAAAGGGACCGAAGCCTTCGGCCTGCGCGACAGGGGGGACTTCCACCGCGCGCCCGTGACTGCCCAGCCTCTCCTCACAAGGGAGGAAGAGACTGCAGCCCGATATCGTTCCGGCCCGCTGCTTTCCATAGGCTGCCGCGCCGATGGTGCCGCACACCCCAATGGCAGCCTGCAGTTCTACCGCACGCGCCTTGGCGCAGCTGAAGACCCTGTGGTAGCCGGCGAGTCGGCCGGTCTGGGAGGGGACGAGGACGAGGTCGGGGCGTGCCGGCGCCAGTTTCGCCGCCAGCGACGGTAGCTCGATGTCCAGGCAAATGACGACTGCGATCCGGATCCCGTTCCAGGTCACGAGATGCAGCTGCCGACCGGTCGAGAGGTTCCAGCTTTCGGGATCCTTCTCGGCTGGAGTCAGGCAGAGCTTGTCCTGGGCGATGGTTTGGCCGTCGGGCAACAGGATCCAGGCGCGATTCAGCCAGGGGGGATTTCCGTCTGTGGTTTCCGCTGGAACGGGCATGGTGCCGGCGACGAGTGCGACGCCATGCTTCGCTGGCAGGCCGCGGATGGCTTCCAGGGCTGCTGCTGACTGTTCAGCCAGCCAGGGAATTTCGGCGCTCGCCGCCAGGCCCGGAGGCGCGAAAGAGAGCCACTGTTCGGCCGCATACTCGGGCATCAGAAGAAGTTGAGCGCCAGCCCCGGCAACCTCCGCCAGTCTGGCATCTATCATGTCCGCCCATTCGCCAATGTCTTTCAGCGGGTGGCCAATGTTGGTCGCCCAAAGGGCAAGGCGGAAGGTGGAAGGACGCTGACTTGCCATGATGCTTCTTCACAACTCACGAGAAAAAAGCACAGGGTCGGAAGGCGAGAAGCTCCCGCTTCCGGCCCTGTGCCAATCCGATTAGCTCTAGCTGCGCAGGCGGGTCCAGACGCGGTTGCGTAGTTCCCGTGCCTTCACGGAGCAATCTTCCGTCGGCCGCAGCCGGTCTGCATACTCTTCCGGCATGTTCACCGCCGGGTCCTCGACAAGCGACTCATCCATAAAGTCGCTCGAGCCACGAATGGCGTTCATATAGCCGGTGTAGTTCGACGCGATTGCGATGTTCTCCGGAGCCATCATCCAGTTGATGAAGGTCTTGGCGTTTTCCAGGTTGGGCGCTCCCTTTGGAACCATAAAGTTGTCGTTCCAGAAGCTCATGCCCTCCTTGGGGTAGACGTAGACGAGGCTATCCCGCTGCTGCTTGGCCCGATGGGCAGCGCCGTTGAACTGCATGTGCATGATCAATTCACCGGCGGCCATGCGGTCGATTGTGCCATCGGACTGGTACATGGCCACATGGGGCGCTTGGGCCTGCAGCACGTCCAGAATCTGCTGTGCCTCCGCGGGATCTTCGGTGCACTTGAAAATGCCGCTGTAGTAGGCGGCCGCGTTGTAGGCCTCTACCTCGTCATTCAGAACGGCGATCTGGCCGCTCAATTCTGCACGTGGCTCGAAGAACTCCTTCCAGCTTTCCTCCAGCTCACCCTCGACGCGGGCGCTGTCGTAAGTAAAGCCGGTGGTGCCCCAGAGGTAAGGCGCCGAGTAGGCACGCTCCGGATCTTGGCGGGGGCTGTCGTGAGGCTTGGTGACGTTTGCGAAGTTCTCCATCTCGCCCGTGTCGATGCGCTCAACCAGCCCCTCTTCGATCATGATTTCCATCATGTAGTCGGAGGGGACCACGACATCATAGCCGGCAGCGCCGGCCTGCAGACGGGCCAGCATCGTCTCATTGGAATCGTACACGTCGAGGGTGACGGAAATGCCCGTGTCCTCCTCGAACTTCTTAAGTAGTTCCGGTGGGAAGTAGTTGGACCAGTTGTAAAGGTAAAGCTCATTTGCATCGGCGGCCTGGCCGATCCCCATGCACAGGCTGGCTGCAACGCCAGCTGCCAGTAGTGAAGTGCGTTTCATCGCTTGTTCTCTCCCATTAGATGCCAACCGCCCTACGGCCAGCTTCAAAACTGCCAGTGGCAGCGTCAACGCCGCATGCGTCCCACCAGGAACGACAGGGTAACGAAGGTAATCGAAATCAACAGCATCAGGGCCGAAACCGCATTCACTTCCGGTGTGATACCGATGCGGATCATCCCGAAGATATAAACGGGCAGGGTGGTCGCGCCCGCACCTGCCACGAAGTAGGTGATGACGAAGGTATCCAGCGAGATGATAAAGGCGAGCATCGCTCCGGAGAGGATGCCCGGCCACAAGAGCGGCAGGGTAATCCTTCGGAAGGTCCTCCAGGGATCTGCATAGAGGTCCGAGGCCGCTTCCTCAAGCCTGGGATCCATACCCTGCAAGCGCGCCCGGATCGGCAGGTAAGCGAAGGGAATGCAGAAGACCGTATGGGCTATGATGACAGTCAACAGTCCCAGCCTGATGCCGATGATTACGAAGAACAGCAGCGTCGCGACGGCGGTCACGATCTCCGGCACGATCAGGGGCAGAGCGATAACCGCGTTGACGGCCTGCTGCCGGCGAAAGCGTTCCCGGGTCATGCAGAGCGCCGCCATGATCGCCGCGAGCGTGGCGATGAAGGTGGCGCTGCTCGCCACGATCAGCGAGTTGCGGGCCGCGCGGATCATGTCGCTGTTGTTGAGGGCGACGCTGTACCAGTCGAACGTAAAGCCAGTCCAGATGGTCGCCAGGCGGTTCTCGTTGAAGGAGAAGGCGATCAGGATGAAAATCGGCAGGTAGAGGTAGGCAAAGACAAATGCCGCCGTAGGCGCAACACCGGGAAAGCGCCAGAGAGGGTTGCCGCGACGCTTCAGCATCCTACCCTCGTCATGCCTGACCCGGCGCACGACGGTAGCGCCGCGCATAGAGCATCATGGCGAGCAATACGAGCGCCAGGAGCACGAAGGCCAGAGCTGCTCCGAAGGGCCAGTTGCGCGCTGCGCCGAACTGCCCCTGGATCAGGTTGCCGATCATAAGCTGCCTCGACCCGCCCAGCAGCTCTGGCGTGACATAGGCACCCAGAGAGGGGATGAACACCAGAATGCTCCCGGCGGCGATGCCCGGCATGGCGAGGGGGAGCACGATGCGCCGCAACGCCTGCCACTTGCTGGCGCCGAGGTCGTAGGCGGCCTCCACAAGGCGCAGGTCGATTTTCTCAAGGCTTGCGTAGATCGGCAGGATCATGAAGGGCAGAAATGAGTAGGTGAGCCCTACGCCTACCGCAAAGGGCGTATAGAGCAGGCGGATCGGCTCACTGCTCAACCCGAGCCACTGCAGGCCGCCGTTAATCAGACCGCTGTCTCGCAGCAGCAGGATCCAGGCGTAGTTGCGCACCAGCAGGTTCGTCCAGAAGGGAATGGTGACCAGGAAGATCAGCAGGTTGCGCCAGCGCGCAGGCTGCAGCGACATGTAGAAGGCTGTGGGCAGCCCGATCAGCAGCGCGATGATGGTGGTCGAAAGCGCCAGCAGGAAGGAGCGGGCGAAGATCCGGAGGTAGTCGATATTGACCACCAGGTTGTCCATCAGGTCGCGCTCGAACAAGAAGCGCACGTAGGCTTCTACGGTATGCTGTCCCCACTGCACGCCGCCGGCCATGCCGCGTTCCAGGATGGAGACATAACCCATCAGGAAGAGGGGCAGCAGCATGAAGAAGCCGATGATGAAGAGCGCTGGCCCGAGCAGGAGCGAGCGACGCAGCAGTCGGCCCATCCCCCCGCCCATCAATCCTGGAGAACCCGGACAGCGTCCGGCGCGATGTGGAGCCGAACCTCTTCCCCTTCGGCAAAGCCCCCGCCAGCGCCGCTGCGGTTCTGGCGCCGCACCACGAAAGGCGTGGGGTCATTTCCCAGACGGAGCCGGTAATGAGTGTCTGTTCCGAAGTAGACGAGTTGTTCGACCCTAGCGGGCAGGCCCGGGCCGTCACGTTGCAGTTCCGCCCGCTCCGGCCGCACAGCCAGTGTTACGGCCGCGCCCTCTTGATGGCCGCCATCATCCTGGCCCTGCAGTTCCCCTCCGCCATCAAGATCAAAAATGGCGCGGCTGCCGTCTCGGCGGGACAGGCGAGCCGACAGCAGATTTGTTTCTCCGATGAAGTCAGCCACGAAGCGGCTTGTGGGATGCTCATAAATTTCCGTGGGGCTGCCGACCTGAAGCACCTGACCTTCGTTCATGACCGCGATGCGGTCCGACATGGTGAGTGCTTCTTCCTGATCATGTGTCACGAAGACAAAGGTAATGCCGGTCTCGTTCTGCAGACGCTTCAGTTCGATCTGCATATCCTTCCGAAGCTTTAGATCGAGTGCCGACAAGGGCTCATCGAGCAGAAGAACCTTCGGCTGATTGGCGAGGGCGCGTGCCAAAGCAACACGTTGCTGCTGCCCGCCTGAAAGCTGCGCCGGGCGCCGTTCGCCCATGCCGCTCAGCTTGACCAGCGAAAGCATTCTCTCGACCCGGGCCTTGATGTCCTGCCGCGGCGTTCGCTGCATCTCGAGGCCAAAAGCCACGTTCTCCGCCACGCTCATGTGAGGGAAAAGCGCATAGGACTGGAAGACCGTGTTGACGGGCCGCCGGTGCGGCGGCCGGTGCGCCATCGGCTGTCCTTCCAGCAAGAGCTCGCCGCTCGTCGGCTGCTCGAAGCCGGCTACCAGACGCAGGAGAGTCGTCTTTCCGCAGCCCGATGGGCCGAGAAGCGTGAAGAACTCATTTTCTCGAATGATGAGGTCCACGCCGTCGAGTGCACGCACTTCGCCACCCGGGCCATCGAATATCTTCGTGAGCCGCTGTGTCTCAATGGCCGCCCCTGACGTCGCCTGCATCTGATCTCCTACGCTCCGCAGGTGAATGGCGCCCGCAGTATCGGAAGTGGCGCAGTTCTGGCAACCAGCATTTTCCGCTTCATTCCTGGCCCTCTTGGAGCGGAGCAGGTTCCGGCGAGTGTGTGGGATGATCTGATCTTGGCACCTGGACGCGATTCCTTCACGGCACAAGATTTAGGGCATCGCCCCTTCTTAAAACGGCTTCCGCGGCAGCACTAAAGCCTCCGCCGGGTTCGTGCAGGACAAGATCTGGCAACAGCAGCAGTGGTGCCCGCTTGCTCTTGCGGACGGTAACGATTACCCGCTTTGCCGGCCGATCTCGAAAAGCGCGCAACGGGAGAATGCGCGCCTCGCCAGCTTTGCCCCGCAAGAGGCTCAGGATCTCGTCCAGACGGTCGGCTCGGTGAATCAGTGTGAGGCGGCCCCCAGCGGACAGTCGATCCAGGGCCGCAGCGATCCAGTGGCTGAGCTCGGCTTCCTTCTCCACATTCGCCGCCGCGCGCGTTGCGGTGGGGGACGCCGTTGCTGCGTTCGCAGGCAGGTAAGGCGGATTCATGAATACCTGGTCGACCTGGATCGGGAGTTCGCCGGGCGGGGACAAGAGATTTCCGACAACAACATCCAGCTTTACGCCATTCAGTGCCGCGTTGCGCTGCGCCAATGCGGCGAGCTCGTGATTCAGTTCCAGGCCGGTGACGTCGAGACCCGCCACCCGGGTCAGCAGACAGAGCGATGCCGCGCCGCTACCGCAGCCCAACTCGATCAACCTTTCTCCTGGCCGTGCCGGGACGGCGGCGGCCAGAAGGACGGGGTCAATCGCTACCCGATATCCCTGCGCGGGTTGCAGCAACTTCACCTGCCCATCCAAAAGAGCGCATTCAGCTATCTCTTCCGGGTGGTGATGATGAAGGCAGCCTTCTTCTGGCTTGGGCGCCCAGGCCTTTTCCGGATCCTCAATCATCGTCCAAAACCTCTCCCGATTCGCGCATGATCCGACGGGCGCGAGCGAAATCCACATCCTCCACCATCAGCCGCCTGCGGATGGCCAGGGCCGAACCTTCCAGAACCGAGGCGTGGGCGTCGAACACGAGATGCGGAATTTGCGCATCCGTCAGCAGCGCTTGCAGCCAGGAGAGTTTTACCAGGTCGTTCGTTCGCAGAAGTTCCCGCACATCCTTTTCCCTTCCGCTTGACCGAAGGTCCAGCCGTCCTATTGTGCCTGCGCCAGCTTGCGGCATGGCTCGTTGTAAAACAATCGACTAAGGGCATGTAATGGTTGCAGGTGATCAGGCAGTCGCACCGAATTCTCGGTCTTCCAGCCTTCAACCGCTGCTGGATCTCGTCGGCGCTGATCTGAAGCGGGTCAACGCCCTGATCCTTGAGCACATGCAGTCGTCGGTCCCTCTGATACCTCAGGTGGCAGAGCACATCATCGCGGCTGGAGGCAAGCGTTTACGGCCGCTGCTGGTTCTGGCGGGCGCGCGTTTGGTTGGGGTCGACAATGACCGGCCACTGGCACTCGCGGCCTGCGTTGAATTCATCCATACAGCGACCTTGCTGCACGATGACGTGGTCGATGAAAGCGATCTGCGCCGTGGGCGCCAGACCGCCAAGGCAGTTTTCGGCAACCAGGCGAGCGTGTTGGTGGGGGACTTCCTTTTCAGCCGCGCCTTCCAGCTCATGGTTGCCGATGGCTCGCTTGCCGTACTGAAGCTTCTTGCCGACACCGCGGCAACGCTCGCTGAGGGCGAGGTGCATCAGTTGATGACGGCGCACGACACGGCCACGGACGAAGAGGTCTATCTTCAGGTCATTCGTGCCAAAACTGCCGTCCTTTTTGCTGCCTCCGCTGAAGTGGGGGGCCTGGTGGGCGAACGACCTCAAACGGAAATTGATGCCTTGCGGGGCTATGGCGAAAACCTCGGCATGGCGTTCCAGGTGGTCGATGATGTTCTGGACTACCTGCCAGAGGCGGAAAGCCGCGGAAAAGCTTTGGGGGACGACTTCCGTGAGGGAAAGCTGACTCTCCCGGTGATTCTCGCCTTTCAGGCCGGATCCGAGGAGGAGAGAACCTTCTGGAAAAGGTGTCTCGAAGAAGGGGAGCAGCAGGAGGAGGATCTATCCCATGCTCTTACGCTCCTCGAACGGCACCGGGCGTTGGATCGAGCGAAGGAAAGGGCGCAAGCCTTCGCAGTGGAGGCGCATCGAGCCCTGGAGGCTTTCCCGCCAAGTGACGCCCGCGAGGCGCTGAAGCACGCGGTCGACTTCACGATCGATCGGCTGTTCTGACAGCCGCGACCTTCGCCCCATGCTTGGACAGCTCTAGCTTTCGAGCATGTAGCGAAGTCCGCGGGCGAGGTAGTCCCATCCGGTGATCACGGTCAAAACCGTCGCCAGCCAGAACAGCAGAATCCCTGCAAGCGCGAGTTCCTCTGGACCGGCCGGCCCGATCAGCAGAATGCCAAGCGCGACCATCTGAACGGTGGTTTTCCATTTCGCGAGCTTGCTGACGGGCAGCGGCACCTGAAGTACCGACAGATACTCCCGGAGGCCGGACACCAGCAGTTCACGACAAAGGATGATGATCGCGGCGATGACGTGAATGCCGCCGAGATCGCCCGCTGCGACCAGCATGAGGATAATCGCGGCGACGAGCAGCTTGTCGGCGATCGGGTCGAGAAAGCGCCCCAGTGGAGAAACTTCTCCGCGGGCGCGTGCAATCTTTCCGTCCAGCCAATCGGTAACGCAGGCAAGAGCGTAGACGCCAAAGACAGCCCATCGCGCTATCGGGCTTTCCAGGAACAGCAATCCTACGACCAGAGGAATGACCGCGATGCGGCCAAGGGTCAGGATGTTGGGAAGGCTCGTAAGTCCGCCCCTATGGCTTTGATCCAGACTAGACATGACCCCATCTTGCACAAACGGCCGCCTGTCCGACAGGGAAACCCCGCAACTCACCTAATCTGTCATTCCTGCAAACGCTTGAGATAGGCAATAAGGTTCTCGATCTGTTGTTCGCTCAAATCTGCAAACTGGGGCATCTGCGGGTGTGGCGAGACGGTGAAGCTACGCAAGGCGCCGATGTCGTCTCCTGCTTCGCGTGCGATCGAACGGAAGGTGGGGACAGCGTCGCTGCCTCGACCGCCGTCCTCTACTACGTGACAAAAGGCGCAGGCCTTTCTGGCAAGTTCGAGGCCAGCATCAGGGTCTGCAGCCAGAGCCGCAGGCGCCAAAGTGACTACAAGTAGGGCAAGCAGCACGCGCATCTGAAGCTCTCCTGCATCCTTTATGTTTCGGCCCCTGTACCTTAGCGCCTTGCAAGCCGATATAGGAGAGAGTGGTTATTCGGAGGTTTAGTATGAGCGAGGATGTGAAGAAGGCGCACTTCCCCAAGGATCACCTGACGCCGGAGCAATACCGCGTTACTCAGGAAGCAGCGACGGAACGCCCCTTCTCAGGCGCTCTCAACGACGAGAAGCGGCCGGGGACATTCCACTGCGTGGTCTGTGGCACCCCTGTTTATTCCAGCGAGCACAAGTATGAAAGCGGAAGCGGCTGGCCCTCCTTCTGGCGGCCAGCCGACGAGCAGGCGGTGGGAAAGAAGGTCGATCGCAGCCACGGTATGGTCCGCACGGAAGTGCACTGCGCGACCTGCGGCGCGCATCAAGGGCATGTTTTTGAAGACGGGCCGGAGCCCACAGGCTTGCGTTACTGCATCAACTCCCTCGCCCTCAAGTTCGAGCCAGAATCTTGAGTGGGCTAGTGGCAGCCGGGTATGCCCCGGGCGCTCTGGTTACCGGCGCTGCGCGGCGTATCGGGCGGGCCCTTGCCATGGAACTGGCGGCGCAAGGCTTTTCGGTTGTCATTCACTACTCCCGTTCGAAGAGTGATGCGGCTGAAACCATTGCGGAGATCGAGAAGGCCGGGGGGCGCGCCGCCTCGTTACAAGCGGACCTGAGCCAGGAAGCGGAGGTCCAGGGCCTTGTCCGCAAGGCAGAGGAACTGGTGGGGCCGCTGGGAGTGTTGGTCAACAACGCCTCTGCCTTCGAGCGGGATGAGTGGAACAGTGCCACGCGGGAAAGCTGGGATCTCCATATGGAGACAGGGCTGCGGGCGCCCTTTGTCCTATCACAGGATTTTGCGCACCAACTCCCCGAAGGTGCTCATGGGATGATCCTCAACATGCTCGATGAGCGTGTCTGGAGCCTTACCCCACACTTTGTGAGCTATACAGTGGCCAAGTCCGGCCTGTGGAGCCTTACACGCCAGTTGGCGCTGGCTTTCGCGCCGCGCATTCGCGTCAACGGGATCGGCCCTGGCTTTACCCTGCCAGCGCCGAATCAGACAGATGAGCAGTTTGCCAGGCAACTGGAGACGATGCCCCTCCAGCGCGCGCCTGACATGGCGGAGATGCGCGCATGCCTTCGCTTCTTCCTGGAGGCGCGTTCCGTCACGGGCCAAATGATCGCTCTTGACGCCGGCCAGCATTTGGGTTGGGCCCAATCGCCGCTCGCCCGGCGCAATAGCCCTTGACTCTGTCTCTGGTCGCCGAAGTTGTGCACATGCGAATCGTGCGGCTGCTCGGATTTCCGATTCCACTTTAGATTCTGGCGAACGATTTGCACGCTACGATTGACAGAGGGGAAGGTGAGTAAATTCAATGGGTTATGGTGCTGCCCACTTTTTGTGCAGCAGCGGCAAAGCCTTGATTCCTCAAAAGGGAGATGCTGAAGACAACAAGCTGTGCACAGAGTTATCCACAGCTTCCGTGGACAGACCCCTATATCGCCGTGATTCTCGGGGCTTAGGGCCTTTCATGAAGACGCTACCGGTGATTTCGACGCCAGGAAATGCGCGATGACCAGCAAACGTAGAAGAGCGCGAATCGCCGACCCAACTGGCGGCGGCAAACGTGCCCCCCTTTCCTTGACGAAGCTGACGAATCTTCACGAACCGCAGGAGATCCACCTTGGCGGCCTCGCGGAAGAAGGTGAGCTGCTCGAGCGGGAGGATCGGCGTCCGGAGCGGGCGCCTGGGTTAGCTGCAGGCGCTGCGGCGCTGTCGCAGGCCGTCAAGACCCTGCCGTCCGGGCCCGGTGTTTATCGTATGCTGGATCGCCGGGGTGAGGTCCTCTACGTCGGCAAGGCCAAAAGCCTTCGCAAAAGGGTCTACGCCTATACCCAGGTGGGCAAGCTCCCACGCCGCTTGCAGCGAATGGTGGCCGAGACGGTTGCCTTGGAGGTGGTCGCCACGGGGAGCGAAGTGGAAGCGCTGCTGCTGGAGAGCAATCTCATCAAGCGCTTCATGCCGCGCTACAACGTGCTGCTGCGCGACGACAAGTCTTTCCCCTACATTCTGATCGGCGGAGACCATCCCTTTCCGAGAATCCAGAAGCATCGCGGCAGTCAGGACCTCGTTGGCAGCTACTACGGTCCTTTCGCTTCAGCAGGGGCGGTCAATCGAACGCTCACGGCGCTGGAGAAGGCTTTCTTGCTGCGCTCCTGTTCGGATGCCCTCTTCGCGAACCGCACCCGGCCCTGCCTGCTGTATCAGATCAAGCGCTGCTCTGCCCCTTGTGTGGGCCGGATCAGCGAAGCGGACTATGCCAAGCTGGTTGCCGAAGCCCGCGACTTTCTTTCGGGGAAGAGCCAGGCGGTGCAGGCAGAGCTGGCGGAAGCAATGCAAGACGCATCAGAGCGGCTGGATTTTGAACAGGCCGCTCGTTACCGCGATCGAATTCGGGCTCTGGCGCATGTGCAGTCGCACCAGGACGTGAACGTTGCGGGTGTTGAGGACGCGGACGTCATCGCCGCCCGGCAAATGGGTGGTCAGACCTGCATCCAGGTCTTCTTTTTCCGGGCAGGTCGCAACTATGGCAACCGCTCCTACTTCCCCAGCCACGACAAGAGCCTGGATCAGTCAGAGGTGCTGGGCGCCTTCGTTGCGCAGTTCTACGAGAACAAGCCGATTCCAAAGCTGGTGCTGCTGAACGCAGAGCTTGATGAGCAGGCACTGGTAGCCGATGCACTCGCGCTGTCAGCGGGGCGGCAGGTGGAAATTGCCGTGCCAAAGCGCGGCGCGAAGCGGAAGCTGGTAGAGGCGGCCGAGCGGAATGCGGAGGAGGCCCTGGCGCGCCGCCTGGCCGACAGCAGCGCCCAGAGCAAGCGGCTGCAGGAACTTGCCGATCTTTTTGATCTCGAACAGCCGCCGGAACGCATAGAGGTATACGACAACAGCCATATTCAGGGGAGTAACCCCTACGGCGCCATGATCGTGGCTGGACCAGAAGGCTTTCGAAAGAATGCCTACCGGCGCTTTGCCATTCGTGGTCTGTCACGCGAAGAGGGTGAGGAAAGCGCCAGTAACGACGACTACGCCATGATGCGCGAGGTGCTGACGCGCCGTTTCTCACGGGCGCAGAAGGAGGATCCTGAGCGCACACAGGGCGGTTGGCCGGATCTTGTGCTGGTAGATGGCGGGCGGGGCCAGTTGAATGCCGCGCTCGACGTTTTCGCCGAACTTGGTATCGAAGACCTTCCGGTCGCTGGTATCGCCAAGGGGCCGGAGCGCGACGCAGGCCGAGAGCGCATCTTCCTGGCGGATCGGGCGCCCATCTTGCTGCAGCCGGCTGATCCTCTGCTGCACTACATTCAGCGTCTGCGTGACGAAGCGCACCGCTTTGCGATCGGAACTCACAGGGCAGGTCGCAGCAAGGCGCGGCTGAAGAGTGTCCTGGATGACATTCCAGGCATCGGACCCACGCGCAAGAAGGCGCTCTTGCATCACTTCGGATCAGCCAGGGCAGTCGAGCAGGCCGGACTTGCAGATCTGGAGGCCGTAGAAGGAATTTCCAGCGGAGTCGCCAAGAAGATTCACGACTTCTTCCACGGCGGATAGGAAGTGACAGATGGCCGGAGCGGAGGATTGGGTCAGTTCTGGCTGAGCACGGCTTCGGCCGGGGCAAAGCCAGCCAGATAGCGGAGAAACCGGCGCCCGAGCTCGGCTGCGTCGATTTCCTCAGGACCGTCGCAGGGACAATCTCTTGAGGTGACGATCAGATAGTCGGTCCGATGGTCAGGCGCAGGATCACCGATCGAACGCAGGATGGGGGGGTGATCGCCGTAAAAGCAGAGAGCCCAGGGCCGGCCGCTGCTTTCCAGGGCTGATAGGAGACGACCTACCATGGCATCTGCGTGAAGCAGGTGTTGGCCGTAGATTTCCGTCTCCTGAACAAGGCCCGGCAAGCGCCCCGGGCGCCACGGTCCATGATTCTCCATCGTCACGGTAAAGAGAAAGCAAGGCCGGGTCTCCCGCTCGAGCTGGCGGAGGATCTCGCTGGTCAAGGCGGCATCGGACACGTAGGGGCCAATGCGCTCGGCGCCATGGAAGGCCTCCTCCGTGATCATGCGTTCGAACCCCAGCGCCGGCATGACTTTGTTGCGCCGAAAGAAGTCCCCCACATGGGGATGGACGAAGAGGGTTTGCCAGCCCGCCTGTGAGAGCCGTCCCGGCAGCGCCGGAAGGGGATAGGTGTCGGCGCGCAGATAGGGGTCGAGAGCGTCGAAGCCGAGCCTGGCGCTCGGCGTGCCAGTCAGGAAGGCATACTCGGTGCGCATGGTGTAGGCACCGATGGCCGGTACCCGTAAAGGACCCCAGGCGGCCGCGCGAGCCTGAGCGGCTGCGATGTTCGGAAGCGGTGGAGCGTCTTCGCGCAGTCTTCGCAGATCAAGAAAGGATTCGCTCTGAACCGCTACGACCAGTGGGGCGCTTCGCTTGCCGCAATCCTTGATGCTCGGCAGCGGGAAGGCCTCTTCGGCCGCTGTCGGGCGGGTTTCGAGCCACCGCAGGAAAGACAGGAGAAGGCTTCCTGCCAGGCCCAGCTTCTCGATACCTCCTGCAGGATCCGGATCGGGAAGATGGCGTGCCGCAGCTTGGCGCACCAGTGTCCCTATCAGGGGAAGAAAAGGGACCGCAATCAGCAGGGCCGTAGGGGCTATCAGGAGCAGGATCCGCTCTGTGGGCGAAAGGGGGCTCGGCTCCAGCCAGAGCCAGAGCAGCATCAGCCCCAGGAGCGGCGCCAGCAGCAGCCAGGTTCGGGCCTGCTGCACCAACTCAACATAATAGAGACGTGGATGGCGGATCACCTGTGGGACCAGCGCGAAGTCTGAAAATACCAGTGGCTCGCGGAGAAGGCGGTACTTGGCGTTGCTGACCCAGGTGAGAGCGAGAGCGCCAGCCAGGGCCAGGGCGAGCGCCATGAGAACCCTTCCCGTCAGACCGAGCAGTAGCCCGTACCAGCTGCACCCGAGGAGAAAGAAGCTTCCCCATGCGAGCCACGGACGGCGCCAGCGAGGAGGGCGGGGAAGAGTTTGCCGCTCGAGCAGCGCCGCCCCGACCAGGAGCACCAGCAGTCCAAGCAGCGGGTACAGCATCACCGCTCCGTTTGCAGCCGCCGGTTCCAAAGGCGTCGTCCCGCTGCAAAGGCATGCCAGGCCGCGACCTTGAAAGGCCAGGCGAGGCGGCGTGGGGGCTTACTCGAGTAGCCTTCAGCCAGGCGGGAAACCACCAGCTCCGGCCGGCAGGGAAGGCCGGATACGGGATCCAGATAGCGCGGGTAAAGAATGAGGGCGACGGCGACCAGCTCATCCAGGGTTAGTCGCCGCTTACGTCGCGGCAGCGGTAGGAGATCTTCGGTAAGTCCCCAGCCCGCATAGAAAGGCCGCCCGTGGACCGCAACCCTCTTTTCTCGTAGCAAAGCCTCAAAGCCGACAAGCGAACTCATTGTCTCAACTGCGTCGCATTGGGCCAGGATATCCGGCATGGCGACCTCGCGGACGATGGCATCCGCGTGCTGCAGAACCAACCGATCTTCGACGGCGCCCTGGCGATAACCCGCTTCCACGTCGGGATGAGGTTTGTAGAGAATGTAGCCCTGAGGGTTACGCTCACGGGCGCGGCGCAGCAGGCCGAGATTGCCTCCGGTTTCCGGTGCGCCGAGCTGTACAGACTGGTCGTCTTCCACCTGGCCGGGGACCAGGATGGCCTCTTGGCCGGATGGGAAGAGGGCGCGCTTGTCCCTTTTGCCTACGTTGTACTTGGTCACAGCGCGATGAACGATCGTCTCGCGCAGGGCGGCGGCGCGCGCCAGCAGCTCCGGGGAGAAGGTGCAGGTCTCCGCCAGCTCTTCAAGACGGCTCCTCTGGCGCGGATCGTAGTAGATGCCCAGATCGTCAAAGACCAGAGAGGCGGCCGGGGTGAGCGCCGAGCCCAGCCCCACGGAACGGAGGAAGCCGTCCTCCACGTTGGTGACGGCAACGCCTGCCTCTGCAGCCGCCTTACGCAGGTCTGGAGGACAGCGCGTGTTCCAGACGAGCAAGCGGCCTCTTCTCTGGGCGGCTAGCTTCACCGCCTTGCGGGCTTTCTGCTCGAACCGCGGAGGAGCGGAGCCAGGCAGGAACGCAGCCACCGTTTCCCTTTTCCAGCGGGTGAAGCCCACCAAAACCGCGGGCGTACGGTTCTCCATATAGATGTCCCGCAGAAAGGCGAGGGCGTCTGCCGCCTCCTCGAACTCGATAGGGCGCCGATCCCAGGGATCGAGATAGCGGGTATAGGTCAGGTAGGACGCTGCAAAAATCTCTTCCACGCTGCAGGTGCGGCGGCGCCGGGGGCAGGCCTTCCGATCTTCGGTAACGCCCCAGCCCGCATAGAATGGCATGCCGAAGCAAACCACCGGCAGCCCCGCGCAGAGCGCTTCGAAGCCAAGTCCGCTGCTGACCGTATAGACCTTGTCGACGCGTTCCAGAAGGCACCAGGGATTTACCGTTTCCACAAAAAGTCTGAGACCGGCCGCTGCTGCGGTTGCAGTGAGGTAACCCTGCTTGCGACCTTGGGCGACCTCTGGGTGTCCCTTGACCAGGATCTCTGCACCCGGGTTTTCGGCGATGGCGGCGCGCAACATCTGCTGAAAATCATCAGGCTCAGACAGCGAGCCGGGAATTGAGATGTCGCCGACTGTCTGGTCGATCACCAGGATTCGCGCTCTCTGCCGCGGCTCCTCCAGGCCCAGTTCGGCTGCCGAAAGCTCGGGGCCGTCATTGTATTTGGAAAGACGTAGTTTGCGCAGGAGGGCAATTCCCTCAGCGGCGCGCGCCAAGGGCGCTGGCGTTGCGCAGGCGCCACTTTGCAGGAGGTCTTCCAGATCACTGGGCTGGCGCGCGTCGTAATAGATACCCTGCCGGTCCAGTACGAAGCTTAAGGGGGTGTCCAGATCACGGCCCGGCCGCACCGACCGCAGAAAACCGTCCTCCAGCCGCAAAAAGGGCAGGCCCAGGGCATCAGCCTGCCTGCGCACAGGGGCCGCACTCGGCCGGTGCCCCCAGCCAAGCAAGGCGCTCGCACCCGGGGGCGGGCGCAAGTGGTAGCGCTGAGGCTGAAGGCCGGTCAGCACTTCTACTTCGTGTCGCAGCTTCCAGATGCCGGGCGAGCGAATGGCAACGCTCTGGCGGTTCACGTGAACAGGACCCTCATTTACTGTGCGCTCCCAAGGAGCGCCATTCTGCGTCTTGTAGCACCCCAGCCGATACCGCAGAAAGGCCAGCATAGTCCTCAAGCGCGGCAATTTGGGAAATGCGACAGCTGGCCCAACCGTAAAGGCAACGCAAATAAAAAGGCCGCCAAAAAGGCGACCCTTATAGAAAAACCTGAATTGGAGCGGGCGATGAGATTCGAACTCACGACCCCAACCTTGGCAAGGTTGTGCTCTACCCCTGAGCTACGCCCGCACCGGGTAAGGCGCCCACCGCTGGGCGCGGAGGGTGAATAGCCTTTCCGGCCGGGTGTTGCAAGGGCCTTTATCGTCCCAGCTCGAATAGCTATCGTCCCGCCGCCATGCATGACATCAGTGAAATTGAAAAGCGGCTGGAGGACGGCTCGGCGCCCTTCTCCCCGCAGCAGCTCTTTCAGCGTCTCGACGAAATGGGCATCGCTTACAGAAGCGTTTCCCATCCGCCACTTTTCACTGTCGAGCAGTCCAAGGAACTGCGCGGTGAGCTGCCGGGTGGCCACACCAAGAATCTCTTTCTCCGCAACAAGAAGGGGTCGATGTGGTTGGTAACCTGCCTGGAAGATCGGGAAATCGATCTGAAGGCGCTCGGAGAGCTGCTCGGTGCCGGTCGCCTGTCTTTCTGCAAGCCCGATCGCCTGATGCGCTACCTGGGAGTCATTCCCGGCGCTGTAACTCCGCTGGCGGTCATCAACGACAAGCTGAAACAAGTCGAGTTCGCGATCGATAGCGCGCTTTTGAAATTCGACCCGGTGAACGTTCATCCCCTGACTAACGAGATGACGGTGGCGATTTCACCCCTGGATCTTCTGCGCTTTCTGGAAGCCGTGGATCACCCGCCGCGCATTTTGGATTTCTCATAGATCAGCTTGCCTTTGACCCGGCCGCCGCGCGTGCCCGGTCAAAGGCATCTTTGTCCTATCCCTTCCCGGTAGTGCGGGCGGTTTAGCGACCCCGACCCCAGACCGTAAGCCTTCGAGCCGCTTCGGCCACATCTGCTTCAGAAGCGGCGAAGGAAAGCCTTACGAAGCGGTGTCCTCGGTCAGGATCGAAGTCGCTGCCAGGGGTGATGGCAACTCCGGTTTCGGCCAAAATGCGGCGACACAGTTCCTGAGAATCATTCGTCATCCGCGCGACGTCGGCGTAGAGGTAGAAGGCGCCATCGGCTGGGGCTATATCCTCGAATCCAGCTTTCGGCAGCTCGTTCAGCAGCAGCTCCCGCTTGCGGCCATAGGAGGCCACGTGGGCACGTAGCTCTTCATGGCAGTCGAATGCCGCGATCGCGGCAATCTGTGAGAGGCTGGGCGGCGACACGAAGAAGTTCTGCGCCAGGCACTCGACGGGTCGAAGGAGTTCTTCGGGCAGCACGAGCCAGCCCAACCGCCAGCCCGTCATGCAGAAGTACTTGGAAAAGGAATTGACCACTACTGCCTGATCGGTCAGCTCGAGCGCGGAAACTGCCGGCTCGCCGAAGCTGATTCCATGATAGATCTCGTCAGAAACGAGGCGAACGCCATTGGCATCGCACCATCTGACCAACTCGGCCATTTCCTGGCGCCGCAAGATGGTGCCCGTCGGATTGGAGGGGCTGGCGACGATCAATCCATCGAGTGGACCGGCGGCGTCGAGCAGCTCCGGTGTCGGCTGGTAGCGATGCTCCAGAGTTGTCGGCAACAACACCGGCTCGATTCCCAGGGCGCTGAGGATGTTGCGATAGGCGGGGTAACCGGGAGCGGCCAGAGCCACCCGGTCACCGGCTTCGAAGGCCGCAAGGAAGGTGAGTAGAAAGCCTGCCGAGGATCCCACCGTTGCGGCGACTCGCTCGGCAGTGACGCTAACGTTGTAGCTCTCCTTGTAATGCCGAGCGATCGCTTCACGCAGATCCGTAAGACCCAAGGCGTCCGTATAGCCGATTGCATCCTGCTCGAGGGCACGCGCGGCTGCAGCGCGAACTCCGGCCGGGGCAGGGCTGCCAGGCTGACCTAGCTCGAGATGCAGTACCGAATTGCCGGCGGCAGCTCGTTCGTTGGCAGCTCGCAGCACATCCATCACGATGAAGGGAGGAATCTGGCCGCGACGAGCCACTTTCAAAGACACCTATTCATCTCCTGTTTCACTGGCATTACGGCGTCGCAGGAATCCTGTCTTTCACCGCGGCGCCAAAAGGTAGGAATGCAAGCTCTTCGACCGGCCGGAAACCGGGCAGGGCGCTGTCGCGTGAATGGTCTCCGAGCCTGCGGATCAGTCGACGCCGTTCTGTCGGATCGCGGATCACACCCAGAGCAAAGTCGTCCAGAGACCCTTCGATTCCCAGCAGCCGCTGGATCGCGCTTAACATCTGCTTTTGCGCCAATCGCGGCCACGTAATCTTGCCGTAGGCCTCAACAGCGGCGAGGCATCGCGGTTCGCCGTCAAGCAGCAGTGCCCCGTGCGGACTGTGGTAGAGGTAGAAGTGATCGACGGAGGGACCTTCCTCCGCCTCGTAGTCGGCCGTGAGGTCGCCGAAGCCATAGGAACCCTCGGTGAGGTGCATCACTTTCAACTGGTCGCGCGTAAGCCAGGTCAGTGCCAAGCGAACGCGGCTGCCTGGGCAGGGAAGCAGCAGCGAAGGGCACGCGCCATAGCGTGTTAGACAAGCGGCATAGACGACCGTGAAATCCCGTAGCCCTCTCCGGGTAACGGGTATTTCGCCCTCTGGAAATTTTCGGGCGAGCTGGGATGGAGCGCGGTTAGAACCATGCGCGAGAACGGGGATCCGGTCGTTGAAACAGGCCTCTTCAAGCGGATTGATCACGCCGTCTCGAAGAAGAAAGCCCTGGTTCGGTGCGGCGAAGGGATAGCCGTAGGCAAGCCCTAGCAGGTCGTTCGCCGACTGCGGAAGAGGCCAGCTCATCCCGCAGTCACACCTTCGAATTGGGCGGCAGATGGCACCTCAATCGGTGCAAGGCGGGCATTCGTCCGGGTCCATCGCCTCGATGCGGTAGCGGGTCGTCGCATCATCCACAGTTGCCCATGCAAGTTTTGCCCACTCTTTTTTGGCTTGCTCGAAGGAGTCGAAGGGGCCGATCCACTTTTCGCGACCGGCGGCAATCTTTGTGAAGGAGGTATCCTTGTATTGACCGCCGATCACCCAATAGCGCTGCATCGGTAGCTACCCTTAGTTTCCTGATTCACCTCACCTAATGGTTAGAAGTTAGGCCGCATGTCTTGCGGCTGCAAGCTTGCCGCCGCCCAGCGTCTAGCTAAGGCCTCCCCACAAGCGCACAACTTCGAATTAATCGCACCCTCTTCCCTCCTTGGACATTCGCTTCAGGGGGATGCCGGAGCATCCTCAGGTGCGATTTGAAGATGCGGCTGATTTGTGATGGGGAGGTGGCAAGTCGCGATGGTGCCCGTGTTGCTGTGGGAATCGAATTCTAACCAACCGCCGTGCAGATCCACCAGGGACTTGGCCAAAATCAAGCCTACCCCAGCACCAATGCGTCTGCGACGCCCTCGCGCGAGACGGTTGAGCGAAGCGCGGCCAAGAATGGCTTCCTGCTCGTCCTCCGGGATGCCGATTCCATCGTCCCGAACCCGCAGCAGCACCTCGGTTTCATGCCGCTCCGCCGAAATGTCGATGACGCCGTAATCGGGCGTAAAGCGGAAGGCGTTGGACAAGAGATTGAAGAGCGCTTGGCGAAGCCGGCGTTCATCACACCAGAGCGTGCCAATGTCGTCGGGACAGGTGAGGGTGAGCGTGATGTTGCGCGCTTCCGCCCGGGGACGCCATAGCTTGTCGAGCGAGCGGAGCAACTGCCTGAGATCGGTTTCCGAGGGCTCGAGTTCCATATAGCCGGCCTCGATAGAGGCCAAGTCGATCATGTCGTCGATCAAAGCTGTCAGCTGTTCCGCCGAGGTGATGATCGACGTAACGTATTCCTTCTGCCCCGAGGTCAAGCTGCCGAGGTATTCCTGCTGCAGCAGCTGGGAAAAGCCGGTGATGGCGTTGAGCGGCGTCCGCAGCTCGTAGGAGATGTTAGCGATGAACTCGCTTTTCAGGCGATCTGCTGTCTCCAACGCCTCGTTTCGTTCTCGCAGGGCAGCCGCGGTCCGGGCGCTGGCCGTTGCATCTAGATAGCTGAACACGCAGTTTCCATCTGGCAGTGGCATCTGGCGCCAATCGATGACACGTCCATCAGTCCGCTCAATGCGCCCGCGCCTCGGATCGCGCTCCGTCGTCAGCGCCACGATGCCTTCGCGCAGGTCTGGCCACTCCTCGTCGCTCACGCCGACGAGGTGGCGGGAGCGCTCGACAATATCTCGTACATGCGGCTTTTCATCCAGCCAGGGCAGACGCAGGTCCCAAATCTGGGCATAGGCGGGGTTGCACAGTTGAAGGCGGCCGTCGGGCCCGAAAACCGCCACCCCCTCATGCAGGCTGTCGAGCGTTGCCCGCTGCACGGCGAGCAGCGTGTTGTAGGTTCGCTCCAGGCGGAGATTATCGCTGACGTCTTCATAGATCTGTATCACCCCGCCGAAGGGGTTGGGGTGCAAGGTGGCCCGCAGGCTCCGTCCGTCTGGCAGGTGGTGGCTTTCCTCCTCGGCCTCCAGCAGGGTTTCGAGTTTGTTCAGACGCTGGCGACGAAAGGTTGCGTAGTCAGCCTGCTCCGGCAAAAGCCGGCGATCGCGCAGCCAGTTCAGCATTTCACTGACGTGGGGCCGGCTATTGAGGAAGTCCTCGTCGAAGCCCCAGATCCGAGCATAAGCCTGGTTAAAGAAGCTGAGGCGCAGCTTCTGGTCGAGAACCGCAATTCCGAAGCCCACACGCTCCAGAATGCTCATCTCCATTTCCTTGCGCCGGTCGAGGTCGCGCTGGGCCTGCTCCAAATCGGTCAGGTCTCTGGCGAAACTCACCAAGCTTCCATTGGCCAGCGGCTGTTCCGTTATCTCCATGAGACGGCGCTTGCCCGCGAGAACGACATGAAAGCGCGCGCTTTGGGCAGTTCCGCTCTCCTGGGCTTTCAGCGCAAGTTCATGGGCCGCCACCCGATCGAGCTGTTCGACCAGCGGCTCATCCTCCGCCAGCACATCTTCTCGTGGGAGACCGATCGCTTCGGCGTAGGCCAGATTACAGTAGGTGAGGGTAAGATCGGGCGCTCGGGCCCACACCGGCTTGGGGTAATGGTCCAAAATGCCGGAAAGGAGGTCTCGCTGACGCGCTGCATCACGGAGAAGCTGCGACTGGCTGTCGAACTGCGCTTGAAGGCTGGCCACCTGCAACTCGGCGGCCGATAGGGCGGTGGCGGTTTCCCTCTGGCGCCTTTCCGCCTTTCGGCTCCTGATATAAAGGAAGGCACTCACGCACAAAGCGAGCAGGGCAACTAGCCCACTGCCAAGGGGGAGTAGACCGCTCATGGGGAAGCGGTAGCTTTCGTGGGGAGCCGTGGTCGATAGCTGGTCACATCGATCAGGCGCTCCTTGAGCTTACTCTGCCGCGCAAGCGACAACCCGACCACCATAGCGCCCGTCCTCGAGCGAGGTGATCGTCGGTTCACTGCCACAGAGGGCGCACGCCGGGTCAGCCTTTAGCCGCATCTCGGCAAAGCGCGCCTCCAATCCTTCGTACAGCAACAGGCGCCCGGCCAAGGAGCGGCCGACACCCAGGATCTCCTTGACCACTTCCGTTGCTTGCAAAGTGCCCAGAACGCCTGGCAGCATCGCAAGCACTCCAACATCGGCGCAGGAGTTTTTCATCGTACCGTCCGGCTGTTCCGGGTAAACGCACCGCCAACAGGGATTGGCTGTGCCGTCCGGCCCGTGGCCCAGATGCGATCGATAAACCGAAAGCTGTCCTTCGAAGCGCATCATGGCCGCCGAAACGAGGGTGCGCCCAGCCAGATGACAGGCGTCGGCCACCAGGTATCGGGTCGCAAAGTTATCGCTGCCGTCTGCGACGATGTCGTAGGAGGAAATGATCGAGTGAGCATTGCTGGTGGTGAGGCGCAAGGGGTGCGCTTCGAGGCCGACTTCTGGATTGATCGCTTTCAGGCGCTTGCGCGCGCTCTCAACCTTCTGTTGGCCGATGTCGGCCGTAGCGTGCACGATCTGCCGTTGAAGGTTGGAGAGATCGACCTGATCATCATCGATGACACCCAGCGTGCCGACACCCGCTGCGGCGAGATATAGCAGAACCGGGGAACCCAGGCCGCCAGCGCCGATCACCAGTACCCGGGCCTCCATAAGGCGTCGCTGCCCCTCCTCGCCGATCTCCGGCAAGACCAGGTGGCGCGCATAGCGCTCGATCTGTTCGTCGGTGAAATCTTCCATGCGTAGAATTTACACCTCCCGGCGGCGGGCGTCACCTGCCGGCGCGTTTCTGCCTCTGACCTAGAGTTCCAGCCCTGTGGGAGACACAAGGCCGTAGGGCGTGAGGTGGGACGCTTCCTGCCGCCTTTCCCGCAAGGGTGGGTGACCGAAGCGTGCATGATAAGCTCGACTGAAATAGGGGGCCGAGGTAAAGCCGCAGGCAAGACCCACTTCGAACACCGGCATCCGCGACTGTCGCAGCAGCTGCCGCGCGCGCTCAAGCCGGAGGTTCAGGTAATGGCGTAGCGGAGGTTCGCCAACATGGGTCCGGAACAACCGGGAGAGTTGGCGTTTGGAGAGCCCTGCGTGGCCAGCCAGTTCATCCAGGCCGAGGGGATCCTCGATATTCTCCTCCATCAGTTCGATGACAGCAGCCAATCGCTGATTTTGCGCACCCACACGCCGGTCGGCGGGCATGCGCTGCTGCTCCTTCGCCGTGCGTATCTGGTCATGGATGAATTGCTCACTGACGCGACGGGCTAGCGCTTCCCCGTGGCTCAGTCCTATAAGGTGCAGCATCAAATCCAGGGCCGCCGTACCGCCCGAACAGGTGAAGCGGCTGCGGTCGATCTCAAAAAGCGTCTCTCTGGCGTCGATTTCCGGGAAGGCTTCACGAAAGGCGGGAAGTGCCTCCCAGTGGAGAGTGACGCGGTAGCCTGAAAGCAGGCCCGCTTCGGCCAACACAAAGGGCCCTGTATCCAGCCCGCCCAGATCCGCGCCACGTATGGCCTCACGACGAAGCCACGACGCGATCTGGCTATTGTCTTGACTGTTCACGTGAAAGCCCGCGACCACCACCACAACCGGCAAGGCGCCAACTTCCGCGATTGGCGCCTCGGCCATTATGACCATGCCATTGCTGGCCTCGACCGCTCGTCCGTCACGGGAATAGAAATGCCAGGAATAAAGAACCTTTCCCGTCTGCTGGTTGGCGACGCGGAGCGGTTCAATGGCCGATACCAGGCAAAGCATGGAAAAGCCTGGTAGCAAAAGGAATCCTACCTTCTGAGGCGTGTTGCGATTGCGTTCGCTGATCACCGGCCACCCCGCGCGCTATCTCCGGCAGACTGCTCGATCAGCGCGGTTTCCCCCTCCAATCAAGCGGCCCTATTGCCTGCCCCTGATCAGGGGGTAGCTGTCAGGACAAGGCAATGCGTCGTCCAGAATAGCTCGGTGGTGAGGGGGTGCAATGCGCCTTGAAGGCGGCCAGCAAGCCAGCCTCAAAAGGTACGCTGCGGCCTAAACGAGTGTCGACGCAGAGTGCCAGCAGTTCCTCGGTTGCAACAAGCTCGCCATCCCGCTCCATCTCATGGGCGAAGTGCAGGCGCTTGCTATCACAAGCGATGACTCGGCTTATGATCTCAATCCGATCGCCGAGGGCAAGCTCGCGAAGGTAGCGGACGTGGGACTCCACCGTATAGAGGGAGCGACCGTTGCTAGCCCGCCAACGGGCGTCCATCCCCAGCTTCTCATAGAGGGCGTCACTGGCATGTCCGAAGAGAAGCACATACCACCCTTCGGTCACATGCCCGTTATAGTCGAGCATTTCCGGACGTATTTCGTCCTGATACAGTCTTAACTTACGGGTATGCATGGCGGATCAGCCTGTTTGGGAGGTTGCTCTTGCGCCGCCAGCGCGCCCGGCTCTCAACGCCTTGAGGATGGCCACCAGGCCGCGATCGCGTTCGCGCACCAGGTCGCCGATTGTGCGGCTGGCGGCTTCCTGCGTGCAGCCCTCTACCATTGCGTTTCGCAAGGCAGGCGTCAGTTCTGGTGCTTCCAGGCGGGTCCAGGGTTCTTTCAGGGAAGGGCCGAAGTGGTCCAGCATGTGCGCCATTCCCCCTTCACCTCCGGCCAAGTGAAAGGTAAGGCAAGGGCCCATCAGTGCCCAGCGCAAGCCGGGGCCGTCCACAATAGCCTGGTCGATCTGTTCTACTGTTGCCTCGCCGGCGGCGACCATATGTAGTGCCTCACGCCAGATGGCGTCCTGAAGGCGGTTGCCGATGAAACCGGGAAGCTCGCGTTCCAAACGAATGACCGACTTGCCCGCCGCCTGATAGAAGGCGCAGGCCCGCTCTACTGCCCAGGTCTCGCTCCTTTCTCCTCCCACGACCTCGACCAGCGGAATCAGGTAGGGTGGATTGAAGGGATGGCCGACAACGAGGCGAGAAGCATCGTGGGTCGATCTAGCCATCTCGGTTATGGAGAAGCCGGACGTGGAAGAGGCAATAACCACGTTGGCAGGGGTTTCCGTCGCCAGTTCTGCCAGCAGGCGCTGCTTCAACTCCAGCCGTTCTGGTGCACTTTCCTGAACGAAATCGACGGCGGCGACGGCTTCCTTCAGGGACGCTGCAAAACTCAAACGATCGGGGGAGGCCTCGGCTGCTAGCCCTAGTTCCTCGAGCGCGGGCCAGGCCAGCTTGAGAAGTCGGCGCAGCGCTCCTTCCGCATCGGGATGCGGATCCCAGACGACAACGTCGAAGCCTTTCGCGAGGAAGTGGGCCGCCCAACCGCCGCCGATAACCCCGGCTCCGATACAGGCAACGCGACCTGTTTGCTTATCAAACGGCATCGGGGTCCTCTTATGCATTGGAGATACGAAGCTTCTGCCGAGCTTGCGTGGGCGTGCAGACTTCAGCGCCCAACGTGCGGATAAGGCGCACAGCCTTTTCGACCAAGGCACCGTTGCTCGCGAAGACGCCCTTCTCCAGGTATAGATTGTCTTCCAGGCCGACGCGTACGTGTCCTCCTAGCAGGACGGCCTGCGCGACCATCGGCATTTGCATTCGACTGATGCCGAAGCCTGCCCAGATTGCGCCGGTGGGGAGCTGTTGCGCCATATGCGCCATGGTGCGCGTGTCTGCCGGAGCGCCCCAGGGGATACCCAGGCAGAGCTGAAACATCGGTGGCTCGTCGATCAGCCCTTCAGAGACGAGCTGCTTTGCAAACCAGAGGTGGCCGGTGTCGAAGACCTCCATTTCCGGCTTGACGCCCAGCTCCTGAATCCGGCGCGCCATGGCGCGCAGGATGTTGGGGGTTTGCACGACCACCGCATTGCTATCGCCGAAGTTCATCGTTCCGCAATCGAGAGTGCAAATCTCGGGCTTGAGCAGTTCGATGTGTTCCAGCCGCACCGCCGCATTGACCAGATCACTTCCCTCGCCAGGCCGCGAAGGCTCTTCGTCGTCAACGATCAGGTCGCCGCCCATGCCGGCGGTGAGGTTCAGGATGACTTCCTGGTTCCTCTCCCGCACGCGCTCGACCACCTCCGCATAGAGGGCGGGATCGCGACTGCCTTGGCCGGTCTCGGGATCGCGAACATGGATGTGGGTGATGGCCGCCCCGGCCTCGGCAGCTTCCAGGCAGGCGTCGGCGATCTGCTTGGCCGTGACCGGAATTGCGGGATGCTTGCTGGTGGTGTCGCCCGCGCCGGTTACGGCACAGGTTATAATCACCTCTCTGTTCATGCTGGCCTCCTGATCAGGCGGTCGAGAGTCAGCTCCATCCTGCCTCTCGCGCCTCGTTCGCCTTGACCTCAGCAGCCGCTATCCGGCTGTCTTGGGCAAGTCGGAGATCCAAGCAATTCTGCCGCTATTGCAAGGCGGCGCGGCATGCCGCATTTCGGTCTAGATCAACGTGATAGAGCCAAGTGGCTATCCTAGTGCGCAGTGGCCCAGCTGTTGCCAATTCCAGCTTCCGCCACCAGAGGCACGCTTAGTTCGACGACCGGCGCGCAGGCATTTTCCATGATCTGCTTCACCCGAGCCTGCGTTTCCTCGAGCTCGGATTCCGGCACCTCGAAGAGCAACTCGTCGTGCACCTGCAGCAGCAGCTTGGCACTAAGGCCCGCCTGCTTGAGGGCAGGGGGCACGCGGATCATGGCCCGCTTGATGATGTCTGCAGCGGTGCCCTGGATGGGGGCGTTGATGGCTGCGCGCTCGCCAAAGGCGCGGCGGGCCGGGTTCTTCTCGCGAAGCGCGGGCACATGCACCTTTCGGCCGAAGAGCGTTTCTACGTAGCCACGCTCCCTGCCGAGTGCCTTCATGCGATCCATGTAGTCGCGGATGCCGGGGAAGCGCTCGAAGTAGGCCTGGATGTAGGCGCGCGCTTCACCCTGGGTGATTCCCAAATTCTGCGCCAAGCCATAGGGCGAAATGCCGTAGATGATGCCGAAGTTGATCGCCTTGGCGCGCCGGCGGGTGGCCGGGTCCATGTCTTGCAGCGGCACGCCGAAGACCTGGCTGGCCGTCATGGCATGAATGTCCAACCCCTGTTCAAAAGCTTCCCGCAGCGACGGAACCTCTGCGATATGCGCCGTCAAGCGCAGTTCGATCTGGCTGTAGTCCACGGAAAGCAGCTTGTGGCCCGCTTCCGCAACGAAGGCCTCGCGGATCTTGCGGCCTTCTTCTGTGCGGATGGGGATGTTTTGCAGGTTCGGATCGTTGGAGGACAGGCGGCCAGTCGAGGCGACCGCCTGGCTGAAACAAGTATGGACCCGCCCTGTCTCCTTGTTGATCTGCTGTTGCAGGGCGTCGGTGTAGGTCGATTTGAGCTTGGTTAGCTGGCGCCAGTCGAGCACCTTGCGCGGCAACTCATGCCCTTGCGCCGCGAGCATCTCCAGGATGTCGGCACCTGTTGAATAGGCTCCCGATTTGCCTTTTCGGCCGCCGCCGTCGAGACCCAGTTCATCGAACAGCACCTCGCCCAGCTGTTTCGGGCTGCCGATGGTGAAGGGGCGGCCGGCGAGCTGGTGGATTTCCTGCTCGAGCGTGCCGATCCGCTGCGCAAAGTCGTTGGAGAGGCGGCGCAGATGCTCCCGATCCACCTTGATGCCCGCCCACTCCATGTCCAGCAGCACCGGCACCAGCGGGCGCTCCATGGTCTCGTAGACCGTGGCCACGCGTTCCAGCGGTAGCCGGGGCTTCAGCAGCCGCCAGAGTCGAAAGGTGACGTCGGCGTCCTCTGCTGCATAGTCGCGCGCTTTATCCAGAGGCACCCGGTCAAAGGTGATCTGACTGCGGCCACTGCCGGCGATCTCCTTGTAGGGAATGCAATTGTGGTTCAGGTGCAGCTTGGCAAGTTCATCCATGCCGTGCCCGTGCAGACCGCCTTCCAGAACATAGGAGAGCAGCATGGTGTCATCGATCGGCGAGAGGGTGAGGCCGTAGCGACCCAGCACGCGCATGTCGTACTTGAGGTTCTGGCCTACCTTCAGCACGGCAGGATCTGACAAGAGTGGGGCCAGACGCTGCAGCACAGCGTCCCGATCGAGCTGCCGTGGCATCAAGCGTGCTTCGAGCTCCAAGCCGCCCTCGTCCCCGTTTGGAGCCTTGTGCCCAAGCGGAATGTAGCAGCCATGCCCTTCGGCAACCGACAGGCTGATACCGACAAGCTCTGCTACCTGCGGGTCCAGTGAGGTCGTTTCGGTATCTATGGCGACGATGCCCGCTTCGTAGGCTGACGCCAGGCAGGCCTCCAGCGCCTCCCAATCCTGAATCAGGCCATAGTTTTCGTAGTTTCCCAGGGCGGGGGCATTATTGGTGTCCTGGGAAGGGGAGGGGGGAATGCCTAGCTGGTCGCTCAAGCGCGCCAATATGGAGCGGAACTCATAGGTCTCGAGAAACGTCCGCAGTTTTTCGGGATCGAGGTCGGGCTTGGTCCAGGATGTCAGCCCATTGGACAGTGGGACCTCGCAGTCCAGCTCCACAAGGCGGCGGGACAGCCTGGCCTGATCAGCAAATTCGATGAGGCGCTCCCGGCGCTTTGGCTGCTTTATCTCATGCGCACGGGCCAGTAGTGTCTCGAGATCGCCGTGGGTGCGGATTAACTCCGCCGCCGTCTTCACGCCGATCCCGGGCACGCCGGGGACGTTGTCCACGGAATCGCCAGCCAGCGCCTGGACGTCGACTACTTTTTCAGGTGGAACGCCGAACTTCTCTTCGACCTCTTCCGGCCCAATGGGGGTGTTGCGGATGGGATCCAGCATGTCGACGCCATCGCCCACCAGCTGCATCAGGTCCTTGTCAGAGGAAACGATGGTGACCTGGACGCCGGCGTCGCGCGCGCGGCAGGCCAGGGTCGCGATGATGTCGTCGGCCTCGTAGTTTTCCAGCTCTATGATCGGCAGGCTGCAGGCCTCTGCCGCTTCACGCACGATCGCAAACTGCGGTATCAGATCTTCCGGCGGATCCGGCCGCTGCGCCTTATAACCCTCGAAAATATCATGCCGAAAGGTACGCCTTCCCTTGTCGAACACGACGACAAGCCCGCCGGCCTCGTTATCCCGCAGGAACTTCAAAAGCATGTTCGTGAAGCCGAAGACGGCCGAAACGGGCACGCCCTGGCTGGTGGTCATCGGGGTCTTCAACGCGAAGTACGCGCGAAAGATGTATCCGGAGCCGTCGATGATGAAGAGATGGTCGTAGGGAGGCTTTTGGTCGGTCATGCGCCGGAGAATGCCCGCAGACGGCCTGGGTGTCGAGCAAGGGAAGGCGGGAGGAGGTTACCGGCCCTCTGCGGCCACCTTCTGCTTGAAGACATAGGTGCGGCTGCAGTAGGGGCACTCGACCTGGCCGCGGCCGCGCATGTTCAGCCAAACCCTGGGGTGCCCGAGGGCCCCGGCACCGCCGTCGCAGGCCACAATCTCAGTTTCAACCTCGTATTTCTCTTCCGATCGCATCCGTGCGCTCCTAGCTAGGCTCTGGCAACCCGATCATAGCGGCGAAGCCCCTGCTGGCAATGGCGGCTGAACCGCCAAAGCGTCGTTCATCCAGCCTTCTGCCAGAGGCATAGGTGGGCGGCGGGATGCATGGCTTGCACCGACATCGCCACTGCCCTAAGTCATTCGACTATGGAAATACAAGAGCCCCAGCTTATGCCAGCGAGCGATCATCGAGGTGTTGACGCGCCCCGAGATGCCGTTTCCGTGTCTGGCTTGACCAAGGTGTACAAAGCCAGCGGACGCACCCCCGACAAGACCGCTCTTCATGCCATTGACCTGAAGGTGCCGCGCGGTTCGCTTTTCGCCCTGCTCGGCCCCAATGGCGCCGGCAAGTCCACACTGATCAATATCCTCGCGGGCCTGGTGCGGAAGAGTAGTGGTACGGCGTCCATCTGGGGCTACGACATAGACAAGCAGACCCGGATGTCGCGCGCCTCGATTGGCGTTGTTCCTCAGGAACTCAATATCGACCCCTTCTTTACCCCCAAGGAGCTGCTCGAGCTGCAGGCCGGCCTCTATGGGGTGCCCAAGAAGGAGCGTCGGAGTGAGCAGATCTTGGCGAGCCTGGGGCTGACCGATAAGGCGGAGGCCTATACGCGCACCCTGTCCGGGGGCATGCGGCGGCGCTTGATGGTCGCCAAGGCCATGGTGCATCGGCCGCCGGTGCTGGTGCTGGACGAACCGACCGCCGGTGTTGATATCGAATTGCGCCAGCAACTTTGGTCGCAGGTGAAGGAGTTGAACGAGGCGGGTACCACCATCCTGCTGACGACCCACTACCTGGAGGAGGCCGAAGAGCTCTGTGATACCATCGCGATCATCAATCACGGCCGCGTGATCGCCTGCGAACCTAAGGAACAGCTGCTGCGACGCCTCGACAGCAAGGAGCTTCTGGTAGAAGTCGATGCGGCGCTGCGGGTCACTCCGCCGGAGCTGGAAGCCTTCTCTCCTGAGCTGACGGCGCCCAATCGGCTGCTTTTCCGCTATCGTGCAAGCGAAAGCCCGGTGGCAGGCATTCTCGATGCCCTTTCCCGGGCCGGGTTGACCGTGGTGGATCTACGGACAGAAGAGGCGGACCTGGAAGACATTTTTCTTCAGCTGACGCGCGGCGCCCACGATGCAGCACTCACGGTTCCGCAGGAGCATGTCGGTTAACATTTTCGGCACCTCCAGGGGCTTGGGTCATCGCCTTGCAGCGGGCTGCATGGCGGCGCTGTTGCTTTGCGGAGCCATGACAGCCTGTACGCCTGGGTCTTCCGCCATGGGCGACACCACTGAAACACCGCTTGCAGAGCCATCGATGCTCTTGCCTGACGGAGTGGACGCGAACGCGGAGGACGCGGACCATCTGGTCGTGAGCGGCAGTTTCCGTAGCTTCGATGGCGTTGAGTTGCCGCTGCGCGCTTGGCTTCCTTATGGCGGGCCGCCCAAGGCCATCTTGCTCGCACTCCATGGCTTCAACGATTACGCGAAAGCCTTTGAACCTTTAGGCAGTTCCATCGCTCCCCGTGGTGTCGCGGTCTATGCCTATGACCAGCGCGGCTTCGGTGCCGGGGTTAACGTGGGTATCTGGGCCGGTATGGGGAGAATGACTGGAGATCTCCGTGCAGCAGCTGCCCGACTGCGCGCAGATCATCCCGGGGTGCCGCTCTATATCCTGGGCGAGTCCATGGGGGGCGCCGTCGCCCTGGCCGGCGAGGCCGAGGATCCCCTTGGCGCGGACGGTCTCATCCTGTCGGCTCCTGCGGTCTGGGCGCGGGAAACGCAGCCATGGTATCAGCGCGCGGCCTTGTGGCTCGCGTTGCAAACCGTGCCCTGGTATCGACCTTCCCCGCGGGGACTCGACATACAAGCATCCGACAACATCGAGATGCTGCGGGCTCTGGGCCAGGATCCATTGGTGCTAAGCAGTGCGCGGGTGGACACGATCGCGGGGCTGGTCGATCTCATGGACGTAGCCTTGACCGCCGGGCCGGCGATCCAAACGCCCACCCTGCTGCTCTATGGGGAGCGAGACGAAATCATCCCCCCCGGACCGATCGAGCGCTTGTGGCAGACTATGCCCGAGCACGCAGGCCATCGCTTCATCCGCTATCCCGAGGGCTGGCACCTGCTCACTCGAGATCTTCAGGGGCCCCGCGTTATCGACGATATTTACGCCTGGATCGAACAGCCGGATGCACCGCTCCCTTCTACCGAAAGCCCGCTCCCGCCGGTCGCGCGCGGCGAGGAGATGTCTGAAGGCTGATCATCTCGCAGAAAGTCTCCACACGAGACATTTAGCGCGGTTTCCCCCATCCGCGGACTTGTCGCTCCGCCTCACCTCCGCTAATGTCCCGCCGCATGCGGACCCGTAGCTCAGCTGGATAGAGCGCTTCCCTCCGGAGGAAGAGGTCTGGGGTTCGAATCCCTACGGGTCCGCCAATCTTTTCAAAGACTTAACGTTGCTGGCGGGAAGTTCTCTTTTGTCCCATTGCACCTCCAGCGCCGATGCGGCACCGCGGAGGTGATCGGGGCTGAACCTCGCATAAACCCGCTCGGTAACTGAGGTAGATGTGTGGCCGAGGTACTGGCTGACCTCGCTCATGGGCCATCCAGCCTCCACCATCCACACTGCGGCGCTGTGCCGCAGAACGTGTGGCGACACGTCCTCAAGCCCGGCGCGTTCGCAGGCCGAGGCGAATCCCCTCTTCACGCTCCCCACCTTCTTTCCGGCGTACTCGATCACATAGTCGGAGACGGCGGCCTCCCGAGCGGCGACAAGGGCCGTCCGCGCCATGTCGTTCATCGGCGGGTTGCCGCGTCGCTTATTGCGAGCGCCGCGCCCCAGGTTGATATAGCCACGGTCGAAGTCGATCTGGTCCCATCGGAGCTCCAGCAAGGCAGAAGCGCGTGCTGCGGTCGATAGGGCGAGGATGACAAAGAGCCGGACGTGTGGCGCCGTGCAGGCTCTGATGAGCGCGGCGGCCTCGTCTCGAGTCAGGTGGCGGTCCTTCGGGTCTGGCTGCGGCGGCATCTCGATCTTGGCCGGGGTGTTCGGGTCCTGCCAGCGCAGCGCAGCGCGCAGCAACCCGAGCTGCTTGATGATGGTTCCGTCCGAAGATCCGGCTTCACGGCGTGCCTTGGTAAATTCGCGGCAGAGATCGTAGGTGACGTGATGGGGCTCCAGGTGGTCGAAGGTCTTGCTGGCGGCCTTCCACGCATAGCGCCGGTTCTTCTCGTTGGCGCCGCCGCCCTCTCGGTGCTCGAGGTAAGCCTTGATGATGCCCCCAATGAGGGGGCCGGTCTTGCTCTCGTTGAGAGCGAGCTCTAGATTCCGCTTCCGGCGTTCAGCTTCCGCACGGTCCTTTGTGCCCAGAGAGCGTCGTCTAGGCTTGCCGCGCCCTTCTCTCCAGTAGATGCACCAGACGCCGCGGTAGAGTCTGAGCTCGCGTTCTCCTGACATGCCTCGTACCTCTCCACTTCCTCCCGCCTGATTCGTATTAAGCGACCGACGCGAAAGGCACGCAAGTGACCGGCGGCGACAAGATCCCTAATGTGCTGCGAACTGCACGACCACCGCTCCGCCAGCGTCTCGGGGGTGTAGGGGCGGGCAGGTTCAGCCATCGGCGCCTTCCTCCAAGGCGGCGCGGCGAACTTGGCGCATCAGCCGCAGCCTGCGCTCAGCCTCCTTCTGAGTGATTTCTCCGGACAGGAGGTAATCATAGCTTTCGACCAATGCGGCCGCGACGAATCTAACCTGCTCCGGGTTCCCGTATCGGAGCCGCCATTCAACGCCACCGGCTTCAAATGTGCGCGGATCGGCAATCGACATGAATGCCCCGTCGCCGCAGTCCACTTCTATCGTCAGCCTAGCCATCGTCGCCTCCCTTTGACTTGCCGAGGGCGTGCTGCTGCGCATCCCGAACAGTCGCAAACGCCTTGCCTCGGTAGAACACTCCGAGCGGGCTTTCGACGACAGCGTAGGTGGCGTCCG
>JAJUFM010000094.1 GCA_029265995.1 Rhodospirillaceae bacterium
AAGATCCCTGGCAATAGCAGCGAGCGGAGTTGCCGAACCTCAAGAGGGGCACTGCGCGCTTTTCAGAGGACTGCAGGGACAGACCTGCTATCTGCTTCAGTCTCAGGGCAGGGCATTGGATCGTCCTGCTGGCGCGCTGCTTTTCGACGAGGGGGATGAGGCCACCCATGTTCATGTAGTGGCTGCAGGCGTTGTCCAGGAATACAAGATGTTGCCGGACGGCAGGCGCATCATCACCGCCTTCCACTATCCCGGTGATCTTGTCGGGATGACCTTTGAGAACGTCCATAGCTGTGCTGCGGAGGCGGTAACCAACGTCATGTTGCGCCGCTTCCCTCGCAAGCTGCTCGCGGACTACAACGAGCAGTTGCCTGACTTTTACAAGCGTCTACTCTCCCATCTTAGCCACGAGCTTTCTCTCGCGCACAGTCACGTCCTTTCCCTTGGGCGAAAAACAGCGATTGAGCGGGTAGCTTCCTTCCTCATCGAACTCGCCGACCGCGCCGCGAGAGAAGGGGGTGCCTACAGGCGGCTCTGGCTGCCGATGCGTCGTGAGGCCATCGCGGATCACCTAGGCTTGACCCTGGAGACCGTCAGTCGTGTTTTTTCACGCTTGCGCCGAGAACGAATCATTTCCACCGAACAGCACGGCTACCTGGAATTGCTGGATATCGATGCGCTGCATGATCTGGCCAGCGAGTAGTCGCTGCCGTTGAATTGCGAGATCTATTTCCTCGAAAATGTGTCGTCCGGCGGATCTCGCTGTTTTCCTTCCACCTCTTCCTCATCCTCATCCTGATTTTGATTATCGTAGCGGGTGAGGAAGAGGTTGCTGATCAGGTTGATCAGGGACAGAGCCACGGCGATTTCGGCGCGCTCAAAACCCACTGCAGCGCCAATGGCGCCAGCGTTCCAGATGCTCGCCGCTGTCACCAGACCTCGGACCGAGGTGCCCTGCTTGACGATGGCGCCGGCGCCCACAAAACCGATACCGCTGATTATGCCTTGAAGCACGCGAGCCTCGCCCTCCGCGCCGATATCCGCCACGCTTCTGCCGATCAAGGTGAATCCGCAGGCGGCCATGGCGACGATGGGGAGGGTGCGAAAGCCAACAGACCGATGACCACGTGCCCGCTCCCAAGCGATCGGAAAGGCAAGCGCGAAGGCTAGCAGAATACGCAGGAGCTCAAAGAGGGCTGCTGGTTCTAGCCCCAATTCCCGCATCCAGCTTCCCTCACGCTCTGGTCCAGGTGAGACAGCTCGCGCCCAGCAGGCTCCTGCTGACAAGAACAGCCCCATGGCGATAGAAGACGCGGCTATTCGCCTCCTCGGGGAGTTCGAACGCCCAGAGCGTTCCGTTATCGTTGCTCCACACCAGCCGACCATCGGCTTCTGCGAGAGCAGAGAAGATTTGGGCGCTGCTGGTTCCTGGCTTGAAGAGCACGACCGTGGTGTCGACGTCCTGTGGCGGAAGGGCGGCGATTGGTGCGGCCGCCAGTGCCGCTACCACCAGGGTAATGGCAATGTTTCTGCCGCCGCCCGAGCTGTCTGATTTTGAAGCCAGGCGCCAGCCGAAGTAGAGGAACAGAACGCCGAAGAGGAAGAGCCACGCGAGGTCCCAGGCCAATGGCGTCTCGCTGTCCATACGGATGCGGTGAATTCCCAACAGCCAGTGTGAAACGACCGCGTCGAGGAGATGCCAGAGGCCAAATCCGATAAGCGCGGACGCCAGAAGGGCACGCCTAGATCCCTCCTGCGCCGAGGCTTGCCGGTGTCGCCACAGCAGCGCGATGCCCCACACGGCAAGCACGTACATCAGGGCATGGAAGAGCCCATCCCAAATCACCAGGCTTTCCAGGCTGGAGACGGATTCGAGGCCGCTCAGAAGATGATGCCACTGCAGGATCTGGTGCAGAAGGATTCCATCGAAAAAGCCACTCAACGCAAAACCCAGTAGGCCGCCGGCCCACCAGAGTCCGCGCATTTCCGCCGGGATGGTGCGTAGTTGATGAATAACCATCCAACTTCCTTCCAGCACAAGAGGACGTAATTCCAATAGGCGCGCCCGCTATGGGTTCCGGGCCCGCTACGCCTGCAGGTCCAGAAGCTGCTTTGTCATTTCGGGTAGAGGCTGCGGAGGCTAGATTGTGCCCATGCTTGGGCTCTTTGGAATATTCGGACGGTCAAAGGATCTGCAGCGCCTTGACGCCGCGTTGCGGGCTCAGGGGCTTCACCCGCGTCTTATGCCAGAGGCCGCAAAGTTGACTATCTTCAAGCTGTTGCGTGAGGACAGCGGCCAAAGCAGTCCTGACGTCGAAGTCTATGAACAGGCTGCTGGTCTGCTTGTTTACTGCAGGCTTGGAGCGCGGGCTTACATGGAAGAAAACGGCGTTCCTGCTCTCGACGCCGTCGAGGCACGCCTGGAAAAGGCGCTGGAGGAGGGGAAGAGTCTCGATGCGCGTCTTGTTCTGCTCCTGCTCCACGGAAATCTGGTCCAACCTTCGGTCATCGAACGCTTCGACCTGTCCATTGGCTAGCCGTGCCCGAACTCCGCGGGGTCGACGTGCACATAGGGCGGCCGATCGTAGCCAAACATGCTCTCAATAGCGAAAAGGTCGTAGGCGTAGATCGATGCGACGAGCAGGAGCAACGCGACGACGGCACCGGCTACAAATCCCTTCACTTCATCCTCCTCTCCGCGGGCACGGCGCCGCTGCTTTGATCGTCTGAGGTAGCGCGGAGTTCGTCAGTCCTCCACTGCCGGGCGGGAGTAGATGCGTCCGCGCTGCAGCAGATCTTCGTACCAGAGACTGTGGTGTTCCTTGGCCCAGTTGCGATCGACCCGGCCTGACCAGATGGCCGGGAAAGCCCCCTCCATTCCCAAGGTGCCGATGTAGATGTGGCCGAGGATGAGCCCGATCATCAGGATCGCGGCCACCACGTGGATGCTCTGCCCCAACTCCATGCCGTCGTAGCCGGCCCAGAGGAAGGGGAACATCATGGTGAGGCCGGTCGCCACAAGGACCGAACCGCCAATGATCACGCCCCAGAACACGATCTTCTGCCCGGCATTGAATTTCCGAGCGGGCGGGTTGAGAGAAACATCGCGTCCCATGCCACCGCCGCGCTTGAGCCACTCCCAATCGAGCCGCGAGGGCAGGTTGTGCCGTATCCAGGCGACGAACATGATGACGATGCCGAGCGTGAAGGGAACAAGCAGCGCGGTGTGCAGCCAAGCCGCTCCCGAGGCCAAGTCGCCGAAAGTCTGCGGGCCCAAGAGGGGGCGCAGGAGGCTGCGCCCGTACAGAATGATGAGGCCCGTCAAGGCAAGCAGGATAAAGGCGGTAGCGGTCATCCAGTGGTTGGCTCGCTCCACCAGGCCAAAGCGCGGCACGCTTTCGCCACTTTCGCCCTCCCGGATGGTGACCCGGCCGCGCCAGGCCAGGAATAGCCCGAGCACCGCGCAGACGCCGAATATGAAGAGACCGCCGCCATAAACCGGCCAGCTGTTACGGAAGGCGCGCCAGTCTCGGCCTTGCGGTTGTGTCAGAACATCGACAACCGGATTGGCAGCGACCCAGGTATGTCCCTCGATCTTCCTGCGCGGCTGAAGGAACTCGCTGTGCTCTTCGCTACGAGCAAGCCAACTCGCGACCCGCTCACCGGGCGCTTGATCTGCGCGGAAGTTTACCTGAACCGCGCCGCTTGCCTCCTCCGCCTCTGGGGCGGGTCCGGCATCGCTTCTCCAGCGCTGGAGCTGAAGGCGGTTGGCCAGCGTCTGGTAATCGGCTGCGTTATCGGACACAGGGTCGGCGGCGCCGCCACCGATCACGCCATTGGTGGGAACGACAAGGTCCCGCGCATTGAAGGTCTGCACCAACACGATGCCGAAGAGGGCGATAAAGACGATGGCCGCGATTCCGCCGATGGCTCTTACCATCTACCTGCCCTCCGCTCAGCTACCGGTCTCGGGCCCGTAGTAGGCCGTTTCCCAGCCCCACGCGCCGCTTCCATAGCCGCGTTTCACCACGCGCTCTCGATAGATCTCCGTAAGTTGATCCCCGTCGCCTGCAAGAAGGGCTCGGGTGGAGCACATCTCGGCGCACAGGGGCAGCTTCCCTTCTGCAATGCGGTTCCTGCCGTACTTCTGACGCTCCGCATCGGAGTTGGCTTCCTCGGGCCCACCGGCGCAGAAGGTGCACTTGTCCATCTTCCCCCGACTGCCGAAGTTCGATTGGCGCGGAAACTGTGGCGCGCCGAAGGGGCAGGCGTAGAAGCAGTAGCCACAGCCAATGCAGAGGTCCTTGTCGTGCAGCACGATCCCGTAGTCGTTTTGATAGATGCAGTGGACCGGGCAAACCGCGATGCAAGGGGCGTCGGTGCAGTGCATGCAGGCAATAGAAATTGAGCGCTCCTGCCCCTGCTCTCCGTCGTTGATAGTGATGACTCGGCGGCGCACCATCCCCCAAGGCACCTCATGCTCGTTCTTGCAGGCCACAGAGCAGGCATTGCAATCGATGCAGCGTTCGGCATCGCAGAGGAACTTCATTCTGGCCATGACTGCCTCCTCAGGTCGCTTCGATCCGGCAGAGCGTCACCTTCGCTTCCTGCATGAAGTCGACGACGTCGTAGCCATAGGTTGTTGCGGTGTTGGCGGCCTCACCGAGGACATAGGGAACCGTGCCGGGTGGATAGCGGCCAGAGAGATCTTCCCCTTGGAAATAGCCGCCCCAGTGGAAGGGCATGAAGACGGTACCCTCATTCACCCGCCGCGTGATCCAGGCGGCGACTTGAATTCGAGCGCCTTCCGGGGTCGACAGCGTCACCAGGGCGCCATCGGCCACGCCCAGGTGCTGGGCGTCCTCGGGACTGATCTCCACGTACATGCGCGGTGCGAATTCGGCCAGCCACATGTTGGAACGGGTCTCGTCGCCGCCACCTTCGTGTTCGACGACGCGCCCGGTGGTCAGGATCAGGGGATATTCCTGCGAAAAGTCATTTTTCTGGATCGACCAGTAGAGCACCGGCAGGCGATAATCTCGCTTGTCGTCATAGGTTCGATACTGTGGCAGCAGATCGCGCCGCCGCGTGTAGAGTGGTTCGCGATGGATGGGGATCGGATCGGGAAAGTTCCAGACGTTGATCCGGGCCTTGCCGTTGCCGAAGGGGGCCAGCCCGTGCGCCAGGGCCACCCGCTGGATGCCGCCTGAAAGGTCGGTTTTCCAGTTCACCTGCAGCAGTCTTCTGGCGAAGCTGGGCCGCTCTTCTTCGTCGCTCGGCCCAGCTTCCTGATCGGAATCCTGATTGGCGTCCTGATCTTCGCGCTGATCCTGGGCCTGTCCGTCCGCGTCCTGAGAGTCTGATTCCTCCTCGGAATGCGCTCCGCGGGTGGCCCCATGATCCACGTCAGAGTTCTGCTGATTTGAATCCTCTTCCATCTCCGGCTCTTCAGCCAGGGACGAGGCGGTCGCACGTTGATAAGCCCGCACGGCCTCGGCGGCCCGACCCGTCTGGGGCAGGTCGTCAGAAGGCGTCCGACGCGCCTGTGCCCGCAGGGCTTCCACGTCATCACGGGAGGCCTGGTCAACATTCTGTTCGAGCAGCTCATTAAGGCGCTGGCGCGCCTGTCCCTCATCCAGGTCGAGCAATTCCTGACCGTAAGCGTCGGCGGCGATCGCGACGATAACCAACTGTTCACGCGCGGTTAGCTCATCCTGCCACCCCATGGCCTGTAGGACGGCGTAGGTGATCTCTGGATAGCCGTCGGTGATCTCCGATCCTTCGGGATAGCTGTCCTCGGCAAGGAGGTTTTCCCCCTCGTGCTCCACGCCCCAATTGGCGCGGAACGGCAGGCCGCCTTCCGTTACCGACTTCGACGTATCGTAAAGATTGGGAGTTCCTGGATGCTGAAGATCCGGGGTGCCCCAGCAGGGCCAGGGAAGACCGTAGTACTCGCCCTCTACCGGGTCGCCACTCCCACGCACCGAAGTGGTGTGGAAGGCCGCTTGGTGCTTCATGTGTTGTTTCAGGCGTTCGGGACTCTGGCCCGTGTAGCCGATGGTCCAGGCGCCTCGGTTGATTTCGCGCAGGAGGTCTTCCGGGATCGGCTCGTTGTTCTCCACCCGAATGTGCTTGAAGAGCTCCTTGTCGTAGCCGAACTTTCGCGAGAAGAGATAGGTGATCTCGTAATCGGTCTTGGCCTCGAACATGGGTTCGATGACCTTTTCGCGCCACTGGATGGCGCGTTGCGAGTTGGTCGCACTACCGGCCGACTCCATGGTCGAGCCGGAAGGGAGGACGTAGACCCCGTCACGCCGATCTCCCAGAACCGCAGTCAGGCCGGGATGCGGATCGATCTGGACGACTAGTTCTACGTTTTCGAGGCCGCGTTTGACGTCCCGGTTCCGGGTCTGTGAGTTGACCGCGTGGCCCCAGTAGATCATCGCCCGAATACGGTCTGGCTGATCCAGGTTTTCCGGATCCTCCAGCACGCCATCGTACCAGCGAGACACCGGCATGCCGGCGCGCTCCATCAGCTCCTTGCTGGCGAAGCGGCTCTTAACCCACTCATAGTCGAGATCCCAGACGCGCGACCAATGACGCCAGGCGTCCTCGGAGAGGCCGTAGTAGGCGGGCAGGGTGTGGCACATGGTGCCCAGATCTGTGGTGCCCTGGATGTTATCGTGGCCGCGGAAGATGTTAGCGCCGCCGCCTTCCTTGCCGATGTTTCCGAGCGCGAGCTGGAAGGCCGATGCTGCGCGGGTCTTGCTGCTGCCGATGTGAGACTGGGTCAGCCCCATGCACCAGATCAGCGTGCCCGGTCGGTTTTCCACCAGCACCCGGGCGACCCGCTCCATCTGGTCGCGGGAGACCCCGGTGATCCGTTCGACCTCTTCCGGCGGATACTCGGCGACCACTTCGCGCAGGCGATCGAAGCCATAGACTCGCTGCTCGATGTATTCCTTATCTTCCCAGCCGTTTTCCAGGATGATCCAGAGCACGCCCCACAGGAAGGCGACGTCGGTTCCGGCCCGGATGCGCACGTACTCGGTCGCATGGGCTGCGGTTCGCGTAAAGCGTGGATCGACGACGATCAGATGCGCGCCGTTCTCCTTGGCGTGCAGCAAATGCAGCATCGAAACCGGGTGCGCTTCGGCGGGATTGCCGCCGAGCAGGAAGATCGACTTGCTGAGATGGATGTCGTTGAAGCTGTTGGTCATGGCGCCGTAGCCGTACATGTTGGCGACGCCTGAAACTGTCGTGGAGTGGCAGATGCGGGCCTGGTTGTCGGTATTGTTCGTGCCCCAGAGGGAGACGAACTTGCGCATCAGATAGCCTTGCTCGTTCGAGAACTTTGCGGAGCCGAGCCAGTAGACTGAGTCAGGGCCGCTTTCTTCCCGAATTTGTAGCAGCTTGTCGCCGATCTCGTCGATCGCCTGTTCCCAGGAAATGCGCTCCCAGCGGCCGTCCACCAGCTTCGTCGGGTATTTCGTGCGCCGGTGCCCGATGGCGAGGTCGCGTGTGGCCGCGCCCTTGGCGCAGTGGGTGCCCATGTTGACGGGGCTCTCGAAGGCTGGCTCCTGGCCCACCCAAACACCATTCTCTACTTCGGCAATGATGCAGCAACCGACGGAGCAGAAGGGGCAGACGGTCTTGCGCACCTCCACATTGCGCTGGGGCGGTGGGCTCTGCGCATCCGCCGGGCGCACGAAGCGGCTCGGCAGCTGAGTGGCTGCGGCGACACCGAGCGCTCCCATGCCGGAGTTTCTCAGGAAGGATCGCCGGTCCATCACGCCGAGTGCGCGGATCCCTGCGGCAGCGCGCGAAGCCCGCGTCAGGGTTTGGCTTGATCGCAGATTTTTCTTCTGAAGCATCGCCGTACTCGCCCTTTGTCTCCCTTCAAGGCAACCGGGCTGCTCGGCAGTAGTTCCATGAAGCACTTCCTTTGATAAGCGCGCAGGAAGCAGCACGGCAGATGCTGGGCATCTTAACCACGCCCCTAAGCCAGAAAGCTGTTTGCCGGAGGCGCCCATCTGGCGGTTTGACAGGGCAAGGCACAGGCTGTACACCGCAGAAATCGGCGCGACGGGGCGTAGCGCAGTCTGGTAGCGCATCTGCTTTGGGAGCAGAGGGTCGCTGGTTCGAATCCGGCCGCCCCGACCAGACGCCGACGGTAGAACGAACGGAAACAGCCATGCAGGTGCGCATCTTCCAGCTTCCCAAGACAGCGATGCAGCAAGGCCGCGGCCTGACCAAACGCTGGGTACTGGAATTCGAGCCCGACGCACCGCGGGCCATCGAGCCGCTGATGGGCTGGGTTTCTTCCCGCGATACGCGCCAACAGCTGCGGTTGTGGTTCGAGACTCAGGAGGAGGCCATCGCTTATGCCGAGCGGCATGGATACATGTATACGCTCGAGCGGCCGCGCAAGCGGGTGATCCGCCCCAAGTCCTACGGTGAGAACTTCCGGGCCGATCGCCTGCACCGCTGGACCCATTGACCGGCGATCATCGCGCTGACTTGACCCCAGGCGCCCTTAGCTCAGCTGGATAGAGCATCTGCCTTCTAAGCAGAGGGTCGCAGGTTCGAATCCTGCAGGGCGCGCCACGCTCCGCCGATTGCCCTCTACGGTGCGCTATGGCCGCCGATCACCGCCGATTACCCTATCGGCTGAAGATTACATCAAAGCCGCCGATAGCCCGCTACAGTACGAGAACAGTGGCCGCGTCGTCACAAGTCTGGTCAGGTCGCGGTCGTCAGATTCACCCGCCGCGACAAGGCTTCGCCGCTTTCTTTTCGCTCGGAATAGCGATCCGTCAGGTAGGACGACACGTCGCGCGTCAGCAGCGTGAACTTGACCAATTCCTCCATCACGTCGACGACCCGGTCGTAGAACGATGACGGTCTCATCCGGCCTGCCTCGTCGAACTCCTGATATGCTTTGGCGACGGAGGACTGGTTGGGGATCGTGATCATCCGCATCCAGCGCCCGAGCACACGCATCTGATTGACGGCGTTGAAGCTCTGCGAGCCGCCGGAAACCTGCATGACGGCAAGTGTCCGGCCCTGCGTCGGCCTTACCGCGCCGACCGAAAGAGGAATCCAGTCGATCTGCGCCTTCATCACCGCGCTCATGGCACCGTGACGTTCCGGGCTAGTCCAGACTTGCCCCTCCGACCAGAGCGAAAGCTCGCGCAGTTCCTGTACCTTGGGATGATCGATGTCGGCTCCGTCCGGCAGCGGCAGGCCGTGTGGATCGAAGATGTGCGTTTCCGCCCCGAAATGTTTCAGCAGACGCTCGGCCTCGAATGTCAGGAAACGGCTGTAGGATCGCTCGCGGAGCGAGCCGTAAAGCAGCAGGATACGCGGCGGATGGGTAGAGGGGTCGGCTACGCGCAGCCGATCAAGGCTGGGAGTATCAACACAGCCGGCATCGAGATTGGGAAGATCGTCCGGCATCAACGCAGTTCTTTCGCGAGTTCGGATACCTTGCCGCCACGCTCATACCAGCCTTTGGAGCGGTTCACGATCCAGACGACCGAAAGCATCACCGGCACTTCGATCAGCACACCGACAACGGTGGCGAGCGCCGCGCCTGAGTGGAAGCCGAACAGGCTGATGGCGGCAGCAACCGCCAGTTCGAAGAAATTCGACGCACCGATCAGCGCCGAGGGGCCAGCCACGCAATGCTGCTCGCCGGCCATCCGGTTAAGCAGATAGGCAAGGCCGGAGTTGAAATAGACCTGAATCAGGATCGGCACCGCCAGCAGGCCGATGATTGCCGGCTGCGCGATGATCTGCTCGCCCTGAAAGCCGAACAGCAGAACCAGCGTCGCCAGCAGGGCGACGAGGGAGGCCGGGCCGAGCTTTGCGAGCAGGCGGTTAAGCGCCGCCTGCCCACCGCTCGCCAGCATCCGGCGACGGATGATCTGCGCGATGATAACGGGAATGACGATGTAGAGCACGACCGACAGGACCAGTGTGCCCCATGGCACGGTGATGGCTGACAGGCCCAGCAGCAGGCCGACGATCGGCGCGAAGGCGACAACCATGATGGCGTCGTTGAGGGCAACCTGGCTCAAGGTGAAATGCGGTTCGCCTTTCGTCAGGTTCGACCAGACGAACACCATGGCCGTGCAGGGTGCGGCGGCAAGGATGATGAGGCCGGCAATGTAGCTGTCGATCTGGTCCGCCAGCAGATAGGGGCGGAACAGCCCGCCGATGAACAGCCATCCCAGCAGCGCCATCGAGAACGGCTTCACAGCCCAGTTGATGAACAGCGTCACGCCGATGCCGCGCCAGTGGCGGCCGACCTCGCCCAGTGCTGCGAAGTCGATCTTGAGCAGCATGGGGATGACCATCAGCCAGATCAGCACGGCGACGGGCAGGTTGACGCTGGCAATTTCCATCGCGCCGATGGCCTGAAATGCGCCCGGCAGGAAGTGGCCGAGCGCGATGCCAACGACGATGCACAATGCGACCCAGAGGGTGAGATAGCGTTCGAAGGTAGACATGCAATTCCCTCAGGTCGTGGCCACGCGCCGACCGTGTTCGTCGATCACCCGCTCGCCATCTTCCTTGACGAACGCGCCGCGCTGCGGCGGCAACAGGTCGAGCACGTCCTCGGACGGCCGGCAGAGCTTGACGCCCTTCGGACTGACGACGATGGGTCGATTGATCAGGATGGGATGCGCCATCATGGCGTCGAGCAACTGCGCGTCACTCAAAGCCGGGTCGCCAAGGCCCAGTTCCGCATAGGGCGTGCCCTTCTCACGCAGCAGTTCCCGCACCGATATGCCCATGCGCGCAATAAGTCGGGTCAGCATCTCGCGCGACGGCGGTGTCTTCAGATATTCGATGACATGCGGCTCGACGCCCGCATTGCGGATCATCGCCAGCGTGTTGCGCGAGGTGCCGCAATCGGGATTGTGATAGATGATGACGTCCATGGCCGGCTTCACGCTGCGCTGTTGCGTGGAGACGACGCGCCATCGGACTGGCCGATCTCGGTCAGTTTGTTGCGCAGCGGCGCCTTGTCGAGACTGGCGACCGGCAGGGACGTGAAAGCCGAGATGCGGTTCTTCAAGAAGCGGAAGGCCGCAACGAAGGCGGCTTCCTTCTGGATATCCGGTCCATCGACGGCGGCCGGATCTTCGATACCCCAATGGGCGGTCATGGGCTGGCCGGGCCAGACCGGGCAGGCTTCGCCGGCAGCGTTGTCGCAGACGGTGAACACGAAATCCATGACAGGCGCGTCAGGCCCCGCAAACTCCTCCCAACCCTTCGAGCGGAAGCCTTCAGAAGGGTAGTCGAAACTCTTCAATACCTTCAGCGCGAAGGGATTGATCGTCCCCTTCGGTTGCGAACCCGCAGAGAAGGCGCGAAAGCGACCCTCGCCATCCTTGTTCAGGATACTTTCCGCGAGGATCGAGCGTGCCGAGTTGCCGGTGCATAGGAACAGGACGTTGAAGACGCGATGCTCTTGTCCGTCAGACATGGGAGGTTCCTTTCGTGGGTTCGCAACAGGAAGACAGCGTGGCCATTGCCGGATTGCAGACCTCCGGGTGGCCCTGACAGCAATCGCGCATAAGGAATTCGACGAGACCGGCCAGCGTGGTCAGCGCGGCGCTGTAGATGATCGACCGCCCGTCACGGCGGGACTCGACAAGCCCGGCCTGTTCGAGATGGCTCAGATGAAACGACATACGGGACGAAGATGCGCCATCCATCGCTTCGCCGATTGCTCCGGCCGACATGCCTTCCGGGCCGGCAGTCACCAGCAGCCGGACGATGCGCAACCTCGTCTCTTGCGAGAGTGCGGCAAAGGCATGGAGGGCTTGCTTCTCGTTCATCATTATCTCAACAACTCAAGAATCATTGAGATGTTAACTACGCCAAAGCTGTGCCTTACGCCAGCGGAAATTCTCGACGGCCTAACAGAGCGAGGCTGCGTCAGCGGCCTTGCCAGCCTTAAGGAGGGCTATGGAGGGGAATAGCGTAGACGAAGTTGTCATCTTCACCCGGTGCAGCGCGCCATTTCCTACATTTCCTACATTGTACATTCCTGAGACATAGGTAACGGATTGTTCCTAAGACATGGGTTACACCTTCTCCGGGGCGAAGGGATGAGGTTCAGTTCGGCACGATCCGCGTAACGCTTTAGTGGCATTATTTTCTTCACCTCCTTCTGCTGAATCCAAGTTTTCGGGGCGATGTTTGCGGTTCATCTACTTGAATATGTTTTCGTTGCCGCCATATCTAGAGTAGATC
>JAJUFM010000015.1 GCA_029265995.1 Rhodospirillaceae bacterium
CAAAACTTTTGCCCGGGGTTTTGCCCCTCTTACCCTTCGAGGGGCTTTTTTCATGTCGCGCTCATGCGACATGCGCCTTAGGCAAGTCTCCAGCGAATTCATGCTTTAAAATCGGAAGATGGTTTAGAACAGGAAGAGGCGGGCTAGCCTTTTTCTGCCCGCGGTATATAACCGGTGGATGCGCGGCGCATTCTACTGGTCAAAACGCCTCCCCTGGGCAAACTACCTGATCGTCGTCTTTGGTGTTCTGGCATTTCTTGCCAATGCTTCACCCGCGGCGCCGCACAAGCTTGCCGCATTTTCCATCAATGGTGATTTTGTCTATGACGTCGATCCTGGCGGCTATACCGTAGCGCCGCGCGTCGACCGAGACCAGCGGCAGCGAAATCACTCGCTTCTTCCTCCGCCCCTTGAACCTGCGGCCGTGGCGTTTTCTGCGGCGTTTGCCGATCTCGGTACGGCCTTGCCCCATCGGGGCAAGATACCGGTAGATGAGCTCCGTCTATCTTCCCATCTCGAGCAGCGAACAGATCCCTCCAGAGCTCCCCCCTTCTCCTGTGATTCCTCACCGCTCCTTTGAGCGGAGCCTGTCCATTCCTCTTTGGGCGCGCGGTCCTGCCTTTGGGTAGGCGCGTCTTTTGATGTGCGGGAGGTGGTATGATGGAAATTCTTGGGGGGCTGGTTTTATTGATCGTCGCCGTGGTTCTTGTGCGCCTTGGTCGTTCGAGATCGGAAGGGGGGATCGCTGCAGGAATTCGCAAATGGCGGGCTCAGGGTGCAGTTGCGGTTCTAGCGACAACTTGTGTTGGGCTGGGACTGGCGCTGGTCGTAAAGGGCGCGGCCAGCATTTTCTTCTGATCTGCCTGACAGAGGGGCCTGGAGCGTGGCTCTACTCTAGATGCGAGAGCTGCTCCAGGCCGCCCTTCGTGAGGAAATGGAAAGGCAGTGTTGCCGGTCATCGAGGCCGAGCCGTACCGGAGAACAATCTGTCCTGAATAGCATCCTCAAGCTGGTGTTTCTGGCTATTACGGCTAATCTGCATCTATGTCTTTCGCGAGCGCCAGGAAAACTAGCCTTTTGTCGATGAAATTCGTTTTCATCCTGTTTGGCATCCTGGCTTTTCTTGCCAATGCACATCCGGGTAAACCGCACGCGCTAGCTACTTCGCTTGGCGATGTAGATCTCGTTTACGAGGTTACAGGAAATGCGGTTGCGGTTATTCCCGAGTTGGAACGCGACACCCGCGCTCGCCCCCATCCGGCGGATTCATCGCCGGATGGGAAGCTCCCGACAGCGCTTGTTCCAAGGGTGGGAGAGAAGCCTGCAGCCAGGGCCTTTCCGCTGCTGGCGAGCGCCCCGCCTCGCTTTTATCATCTGGATCAGCGTACCTCGCCCTCAAGAGCCCCTCCCAGCGGCGACCATTCCGGACGGCGTTCAAGCTGAACTCTTCAAGGGTTCGGTAAACGCGTTAGTCCGGTGTGTCCTCTATGGAGAAGAGCCGACCCTCCAGGCCTAGGCGTTTTGCAGGAACTGAAGAGGCTGCGCACTTCCCATGAAAGCAGAGGGAACCCTTCACGAGGGGCGATAACCGCCCAAGCGGAGAGGGACTTCCCTTCTATTCATCCACCTGAAGCAGAGGGACGCTGACGCTCGTCAGCTCGTGGCCTATGTTGTTGGAAGCTAATTCTTTGGATACCCGCGGATTGCGGGAACCGCTGCCCTCGAGCAAGGCAGCTGTTCCCTTGGACGCAAAGCTCGCTGCCGTAATGGCAGCCCTCGTGATGTTTCAATCGGTATTGGCGCTGGGCGTCGGGTTCAGCTGGTCGCTGGTCGGCTTGTTGAGCCTGCAGAACTCCCTGGCCTGGACAGGCGCAGGTCTGGCGCTTCTTCTCGCGTCCGTCTCAGGAGCCTGGCTGTTACGCCGTGCGCTGACGGCCGAGAGGGACGCGGTCGAGCCCAGGAACAGCGGGCTTGTAGCGGAAGAGCCCGAAGCTGCCGCCATCCCTGAAGAACCTCTGTCGCACCAGCGGTATGGCTTACCCGGAACCTGATAGCTGTGCGAGTGGCGCTCCGCCAGAAACCGGTCTGGCGGAGCGCAAGGGGGGATAAGGAAAAGATAGCGAGGGGGTTCTCGTCGTGCAGCAAGGCGTGGGATCGGCATCGCTTCCAGGGATGCTGATCGATTCTGTAGGTCTCGCCGCTCAGACAGCTCGACGCCTTCCCGAACTCATCCCCGTTGTCGCCGGCTGCCGTCCCTGTCGCCTTCGCGTACGACGAAGGGGATCTCTGAGCGGCTCAAGCCAATATCGGAGAGCAGGTAGTCGGGCATTTCTCTCAGCTCTCGGATCGCCCGCTCCATTTGGAGCTGCCGGTAGTATTCCTTGCCAACCTCGCCCAGAAAGTCGCCCAGGCGCGACAACAACGACCTTCGTCGGTTCAGAACAAGCTCAGTTCTCATGATGTAAAGCTCTCCACTGTTTTGATTTAGGGCAGCCTTAGCGGCCGCCCGGTGAGTGGTTGTTGTGAGGCCTGGGCATGTGAACGGCCGTGGGAGAGCGCGTAGAAAGGAACAGAGGAGGGAGAAACTAGGCGCAGAAAAATTATGGTATTTGCCTAATGGTTGCAGTAAAGTGACTGCCTCTCACCAACAGGCCGACATAAATGGCTATGTCAGGCGCCGGTATTACACTGCGCCTTCTTGGAGAGATGGAAGTATTGCGCGGGCAGAATCGCGTTGATCTTCCACCTTCGCGAAAGTCGCGCGCTCTTCTCGCCTATCTTGCTGCGACTGCCCGGCCGCAGCGGCGTGAGCGGCTGTGTGCCTTGCTCTGGGACGTACCAGACGATCCCAAGGGCTCCTTGCGCTGGAGTCTGAGCCGGCTTCGTGCCGTCCTGGACGATGGGGAAACCAGCTGCATCGTCGCCAATCGCGAGACCGTCGCTCTCGATACCTCCCGCTGCTCCATAGATCTTTTGTCGGTGCGCGCTTTAGGTGGAGGTAGCTCGAAGGGGCTGGAGGGCCAACCCACGGAACAGTTGCTGACGGCGGCGGGCGCCTTTCGCGGCGAGTTCATGGAAGGGTTGGATCTGCCCAACAGTCACGAATTCCAGTCGTGGTGCCTCGCGGAGCGTGAAGAGCTGCGACGTCTCAACATCGAGCTGCTGGCCGAGCTGCGGCGCCGACATGATGCGGAACCGGAAGCTGCGCTCGGTTTCGCCCGCCGGCTCGTCCACATCGATCCCTTCGACGAGGCGGCAAGGATCGATCTCCTGCGCCTTCTGCTCCTGACCAAGCGCCGGCGCGAGGCGACGGGACAGTTTGCGACAGCCGAGCGCCTCTTCCAGGAACTGGGGGAGGGGAGTGCCGAGCGGCTGACGCGGGCCTGGCGGTTGGTTCTTCGGGAAGCGGAACAGGCAGCGACGGCCGCAGCGCAAGGCGCGGACACATCGCCTCCCAGCTCTCCTTCACGTCAGGCCCCGGCCCAGCGGGCGGCCACGCGTCGCGCAGCGCAAGCTCCCGCATCCGCGCAATCGGCGAAGCCGGCCATGACAGCTACCACGGCGCCCTTTGTCGGCAGAAGCTGGATGCTAAACCATCTGGCCAGCCTGATGGACATCGTGGCGACACGCAGGACGGCGCAGATCGTGCTGCTCAATGGTGAGCCTGGCTTAGGGAAGAGCCGCCTGCTGGCGGAACTGGCGGCGCGTGCCCAGGCCCAGCAGATCCGCGTTTTCGTAGGACATTGCTACGACGCGCGCTCCGGCGTGAGCTACGCGCCTTGGGAAGAGGCTTTGGGCGAACTGCCGCCGCTGGACGAAGAGGGGGAAGCGGATCTGCGTCGCCGGCGCCTCTTCCAGGCCGTAGCTCGGACTGTGACCGATGGGCAGGGCCTGACCCTCCTGGCCTTGGAAGATGTCCATTGGATGGACGAGGCCTCCTGTGACCTGCTGCGTTTCGTTGTTCGCACTGCGCGCGAGGAGCCGCTGCTGGTGCTGCTCACCGCCCGGGAAGGGGAGGTGACAGACAATCCGGCAATTGCGGAAGTGCTGCGTGATTTCAGGCTGAAGTACAGCTTCGAGGGGCTGCACCTGCTGCCTCTTGGGGAGGAGGAGGTGCGACAGCTGGCCGAAGCCAGCGGCCGCGAGGATGCTGCGGCTAGGATCGCAACCCTCAGTCGCGGCAACCCGCTCTATGCCGTAGAGTTGGCGCGCGGACTCACAGACAAGCAGGAAGCCTTGCCCGGCAGCTTGAAGGAGCTGATCCGCGATCGCCTTGCTCAGCTTGCGCCGGAAGCTGCCGAGGTCCTCCGCTGGGCAAGCCTCTTCAGTACGGGCGCCTGCTCTCAGCTGTTGCAGGATCTGAGCGAGCTTCAGGACGGCCCCTACCTGCACGCCCTGGAGTTGCTGGATCGGCACCGGCTGCTGGTCCAGGAGGCGGGCAGCGATCATTGTACCTTCGGCCACGAGCTGGTACGGCAAGCCGTCTACACCAGCCTTTCCGAGCCGCGGCGTCGTCTGATGCATCGGAAGGTGGCGCGGTTCATGTGGCAGAACGGCTACCAACCCAAGTTTGACCCCTTCGACATCGTGCATCACGCGGCCGCCGGCAGCGATGATGTCCTGGCAGCACAGGCTTGCGTACATGCTGGGCAACGCGCGCGCCGCCTGCTTGCCAATGCAGAGGCGCTGATGCTCGTGCGGCGCGGGCAGCATTACGCCCAGGCCCTGCCGGAACCGCTTCGCAGTGAGCGACTGATCGAACTAATGGAAATCGAATTGGCGGCTCGTCCAATTGAAGCCGGCGAAAAGATTGCGCAAGGCCTTGAGCAGCTCGCGGGCACGGCCCTGGATCATGACCGGCCGGATCTGGCCTGGCGCTGCTATAAAATGATGGCCGACATCCGCTGGGCACAGGGCTCTTGGTCTGATGCGCGCATGGACAGCCTTCACGCCGAACTGATCAGCCGCAGCGCCAGCGAAGAAGAAAGAGTTTCGGCCCTGGGCGAAGCTGCCCGCTGCCTGACCATGCTTGAGCGGGATCTGGAGGTTGCCCAGGCGCTGGTACTTGAAGGCCAGGCTTTGTCCCACCGTCTGGGGATGGATTCTGATGCCATCGCCGATGCCCGCGGGCTGTTGGCCGCCTATCGCGGCGACCATGAGGAGGCGCGGGAAAGCTTCGTGCAGGCACGGCTGCTAGCGCGCCGCAGCGGCCATCGCCTGGAGGAGTTCTTGGCGCTTTCTCACCTGGTTATTCTCGAGCTTGAGCAGGAGAATTGGGAAGGGGTCTCCCGCCATTGCGAGGAGATGTCGACCCTGGCTGAACGCATCCGGCCGGGAAGCGAGCAGCCCTTCGCGGCAGCCGTTCGGGAGCTTTGCCGCTATATCAGCGGGCGCAGCAACTCGCTCGAGGCGCTTGAAAGTGCCTTGCAGGCGCTACGCTTTGCAGATTCCAAGCATCACATCAGTATCGTCTGCTTGAGCGCGGCGGGCCTGTTCCTGCAGCGCGGCGATCTGGCCCGGGCCCGGCAGCTTGCAGCCGAGGCGCTGGACGTTGCTGGCCAGCTCAACCGACGCCGCACCGAGGCAGCTGCGCTCAACCTGCTGATAGAAATTGCTGATGCCGCCGGCGATGACAAAAGCCTCTGGATCACCCGTCTGACCGCACTGGCGCCGATCTGGACAAGCGGCCGACCTCAGACCGAGGCGACGGCAGGGTAGAAACGGACAGGGAGAGCTAGCCGATGGTTCCCGTCATCTTCGACAGCGACTACGAAGAGCCGCTGACATTTGCGGATATGCTGGAGGCGGAGCGGTCAGACCGTTGGTGTATGGAACTGCATGAATGCAGCGGCCTGATCCACAGCCTCTCGACAGACGCGCGCCGCGCCCTGTGCCTCTACGAAGCGCCCGATGCGGAAGCCGTGCGACGCGCTGTGGACAGCTTTGGCAATCCCTCGTCCCTCCGGGCCTGGACGGCCATCGGGACCTACTACAATGGCTTCCAACGCAACAGCTGGCCGTGGGGGAAGGGGACCTTTGCGATCACCTTTCACGATCTCACGACCGATGAGCTTCGCCAGTCGTTCGAGAGAGGGGTGCCACGGGAACCATCCGGCGACGTACGTGTCATAGGGGACTTCCTCTCGCTGGACCGGCAGCGCGCCATTCGCCTTTACGAGACGCCGGATCTTGAAGCGGTCCGGCGTCTCGCTGGGCCAATTGCGCGACGCGATCTCTTCACGGCGGTCGCCCACGAGGATTGAACAAGGTGATCTCACATCGCGGACGGCAGAGCGACCGAGCGTTGCATGAAGATCAGGCAGCGGTCGCTGCTGCTGAGCAGGCGCCGCCGATCTGCTCGATATGGCGGTGGTCCGTCCCGCAGCATCCGCCGAGCACGTTCAGGTGGGGCAGGCGTCGCCGCAAGTCGCGATACTGCAGTCCCAGTTCGACGGGGTCGCCCGCATCGAGCTCGGTCGCTTGATCGAGTTCCGCATGGCTGAGCCGGGAGGCGTTGCAGCGCAGGCCCCTCAGCCGTCTGGTCCAGCTTCCCTTCAGCATAGCGTCGAAGTGGCTGGGATGGGCGCAGTTCAGCATGTAATAGGCGGGGGGAACCTCCGTTGCGGCATCCACTGCCTCGACAGCGGCTTCCAGGGTATCGCCCGCCGGTAGCTGTCCGTCCGTCTCCACCGTGAAGGAAATGGCAACGGGCAGGCCTGCGTCAGCGGCGGCCCGTGTGACACCGATGGCCTCGGCAATGTTCGTCATGGTGATGGCGGTGATCATATCGGCGCCGGCGTCCACAAAGGTCCGCGCCTGGAAGGCGTGGTAATCCTGTGCTTCGCTTTCGCTCATGATCTCACCTGGATCGTAGCCGTCGCCCCGGGGCCCGACGCAGCCTGAGATAACCATGGGGCTGACCTCCGTCTCGAACTCCTGGCGCAACTCCTGAAGCAGCTCGATTGCCTTTCGATTTAGCGCTTCCAGTTCCTGCCGCGTGTAGCCGAGGCGTTCCGCCCAGTCGGGACTGGCGCGCCAGGTGGGGCTTTCCAGTATGAAGCCCAGTCCTCTTCGGCGGGCGATCTCCGCATGCTTTCGATAGTAGGCGCGAAGGGTTTCTTGCCCGCGCTTCTCTCCTAACAGACCAAAAGCTGCGAAGTAGGGAAGCTCCACACCTTCCAGGAAGATAAGTGTCGTCTCGATGCCGCCGTCGGTGAGGAAGAGTCCCCCGTTCAGCTGCGGTAAGGCGCTTCTGTATTTGGCCATTGTGTCCACCGTTGTTGCACGAGCACAGGGCGTGCCCGAATGCGGTGGGTTTAGGAGGCCAGCATGTGAATGGCCGGGTGCATGGCCATGGAAAGGCATCGCGCCTCGTCTCGACACACCCCAGGAATGGAGAGCTCCAAGAACGGACAGCCCCTATTCCGCTGGGGCCGGCTCTGTGATGTTGGGCACCGGCGCTTCCGCTGCGGCCAGCTGTTCCGCCTTCGGCACCGAGAGCCAGACGGCCAGGAGGAAGCCACAGCTGCCGCCGAGAAGCTTGCCCAGTAGAAGAGGTAGAATGATCGTCGGCTGGAAATTCGCGGCGAAGGCCAGGTGGTCGCCGAAGGCGAAGGCGGCGCAGACGGCGAAGGCGATGGCCAGGACCTTGTCGCGCGGGCGCATACGGCCGATAAGCCGATACATGGCGATGATGTTGGCAATGGCCGCAAGCAGGCCCGCGGCTCCTTCCGGAGAAACGCCGATACGCGAGCCGATGGCCTCCATGGGCTTGGCCAGGTAGCGGGTCAGCAAGTAAACCATTGGGAAGGCGCCAGCGAGCATGATTCCGATGTAGCCCGCTATTTCCAACGCCCGAAACTGGTCTTCGGCATCTGCAATGATCGGATCGAAGCCCCAGCTTCCGAAGAGGCTGGAAAAGAAGCCCGTGAAGTATTCCACGATGGAAAAGGCGAGGACGATGGTGATCCCGCCGTACATGACGCGGCCGAACCAGAGGAAGCCCTTGATCATGGCATCGGGAATGAAGCGCAGGCCAAGGGCAATGGCGACGCAGAAGACGATGAGGGGGAGGAGATTGCGCAGGATCTCGCCAATACTCATGGTGAACTGATGGGTTGCAGCGCCAGTCGTATCGATCTCTGGGCGTACTGCGAGGCCGGCGAAAGCCATCAGCGCGCAGGCGATGAAAACCCCGATGGGAACGCTGAGAATCCCGGACATGATCCCAAGCGCCATGTACTTGTGATCCGCCTTATCGAGCATGGCGAGGCCGACGGGGATCGAAAAAATGATGGTGGCGCCGGCCATATAGCCCACGATGGTGGCCATCAACCAGGCATCACGCGTGCCAGCGAGGGTGTCCGCCAGCTGATAGCCGCCCATGTCCACCGCGATCAGTGTGGTTGCGGCGATTGCAGGATCCGCCCCGATCCCGGCGAAAAGCGGGCTCGCGACGATGCGAATGAACTCCGACAGATAGGGGATCGAAGCCATGATACCTGCGACCGGGATGAAGATGGGGCCGATCGCGTAAAGCCCTTCCACAAACTCCTTTCCCAGGCCGCTTTCCGGGTCTCGGACAGAAGCGATGGCTCCAGCCACGGCACAGGCCATAATGATGTAGATGACGATTGTCCCGATCTGTTCCATTTCGCTCTCCCTGGAAATGAGCGGAGCCTGCGGTTGCGTCAGGTCAAGACTTCACCCTCTTCAACTCAGGATCATAGAGCACCCTTGTGTGCAGCTTGGCGGGAACTGGCTCATTGGCCACCACCAGTTCGTAGCGCCCGCTTTCAATGAATTCCTGATCGATCCCTGCGTCGTTGCGCAGATAGCCGTAGCCGATAGGGCGATTCAGCGTGTATCCGAAACCGCCGCTGGTCAGATAGCCAACTGTCTCTCCGTTGCGCAGGATGGTCTCCCGCCCGAGAAGAACAGTATCGGGCGCCTCGGCGGTGAAGCAGAGAAGGCGGCGTTTCAGAGGCTGGCGCGCCAAGCGCTCGCAAGCCTCGCGGCCAAGGAAGGGACGCTGGCTAGACAGCTTTACCGCCCAGGCGAGGCCGGCTTCGAAGGGCGTGTCATTAGGTGTGATGTCGGATCCCCACGCGCGATAACCCTTCTCCAAGCGCAGGGAATCCAGTGCGCGATAGCCGACTGGCCTGAGGTCGTGACCTTCCCCCGCTGCCATGAGCGCATCGTAAACCGCTGCGATCTTGTCGATGGGGACATGCAGCTCCCAGCCGAGTTCGCCCACATAGGTGACCCGCAGGGCCCGGAGAGGCACCCCGGCGATGCGGATCGAACGTACATGCCCAAAGGGAAAGGCGTCGTTGCTGACGTCATCCTCCGTCACCGCGGCGAGGACAGATCGTGCATTCGGTCCCATCAGGGACAGCGTTCCCCAGGCTTCCGTCACATCCATAAGCTGAACCTCGGCATCATGTGGGAGATGCTCGCGGATCCAGGCGAAATCGTGGGTTCGGAAGCCCGTGCCGGTGACGATGTAGAAGTGCTCCTCGCTCAAGCGGGCGACGGTCACATCACCCTCGATCCCACCGCGGCTGGTCAGCATCTGTGTATAGGTGAGGCGCCCTGGCGGGCGGAGCAGGTTGTTGGCACAGATCCAGTCCAAGGCTGTGGCCGCATCGCGCCCCTTCACTTCGAACTTGGCAAAGGACGACTGGTCGAAGAGGCCGACCTTTTCTCGCACGTGTCGATGCTCTTCGCCGACCGCTTCGAACCAGTTCTGCCTGCCCATGGAGGGTTCATCCCGGACGGGAATGCCAGGAGCTGCGAACCAGTTGGGGCGTTCCCATCCCAGCTTTGAGCCGAAAACCGCGCCTTTGGCCTTCAGCCGCTGATAAAGCGGCGACGTGATGTAGGGGCGCCCGCTTTCGGGCTCTTCAAAGGGGTAGGCCACCGCATAATGCTTGCCATAGGCCTCCAGGGTGCGCTCACGCACCCAGGCCCGATCCTGATGGAGGCGAGAGAAACGTCGGATGTCCACAGCCCAAAGGTCGAGCGGCGCTTCTTCGCGCATGATCCATTCGGCCAGAGCCCAGCCGGCACCTCCGCCAGCGGCAATGCCAAAGGCATTGAAGCCTGCGCCCACGTACATGTTGGAGCATTCCGGAGCCTTGCCGAGAATGAAGTTGCCATCGGGCGTGAAGCTTTCTGGCCCGTTGATCATCTGCTTCACGCCTGCGCTGTTCAGCGCTGGGATGCGCTCGAGCGCCTGAGCCATGTGCTGCTCAAAGTGATCGTAGTCGTCCTCAAAAAGCTGGAAGGCCCATTTCTCCGGAACGTCACCTCCTGGAAGGCCGCTGTCCCAAGCTTGCGGATTGGGCTCATAGCCTCCCAGGGCCAGGCCCCCTACCTCCTCCTTGAAGTAGATCCGCCGGTCGGGATCGCGCACTGTGGGCATTCCTGGCGTCACGCCCTCGATGGGCTCTGTCACGATGTATTGATGCTTCACGGATTGGAGCGGCACGAGAACGCCCGCGAGGGCGCCCACTTGCCTTGCCCATTGCCCCGCGCAGTTGACCACCAGATCACAGGTGATGGCGCCGGCGTTCGTCTCGACAGATGTGATCCTCTCGCCTTCTAGAGTGAAGCCGGTGACCGTCACCCCTTCGAAGATCTGCGCGCCTGCCTGGCGCGCGCCCTTGGCGAGGGAGTTCGTGATGTCCGACGGGCTCGCTTGGCCGTCTGAGGGGAGCCAGGAAGCACCGACAAGGTCACCCACCTCCAGCAGTGGACAGAGCTCCTGCGCCTCTCTCGGCGAAAGGAGGTGCATCTCCATGCCGAAGCTCTTGGCCGTTGTCGCGAGACGCAGATACTCGGTCCAGCGGTCCTGGTTGGTCGCAAGCCGCAGACAACCGGTCATCTTCCAGCCGGTTTCGAGCCCTGTTTCCTCGTGCAGCCGCTTGTAGAGCTCGACCGAGTACTTGAGCAAACGGGTAATCGACGCGGAGGAGCGGAGCTGTCCCACAAGACCGGCGGCATGCCACGTCGACCCCGAGGTCAGTTGACCTTGCTCCACCAGAACGACGTCGGCCTTGTGGTCCCGGGCTAGGTGGTAGGCTGTCGAACAGCCGATGATACCGCCGCCGATGACGACTATCTGCGCATGAGGGGGGAGCCGGTGCTTCATGTGCCGGATCTTTCAAAGCGGCTGCGGTAGGCTTCTAGAGCCCCCTCCAGGCGCTCGATGTTTTCCTGGGTGTAGGCGACGTAATCGGTGCCGGGCGCGTCGAGGTAGAGCTCGGAAACCATGCTCCACATGGCCTCTCGCAGCAGGGATGCGCACTGCATGGCCGCCAAGGAGCGACGAAGGGGAAGATCAGGCTCTCTTCCGAAAAAAAGACGGAGAAGCTCGTCCGATTCCTCCACGGAAAAGCCCGCGTTCGACGAGAGTCCGGCCAGGTCGAACATGGCCGTCGAGAAACCCGCATACTCGAAGTCGATCAGCCACAGTCGCGCGCCATCATCCAGAAGATTGGCGGGCAGCAAATCGTTGTGGCCGAAAACGATCGGAAGCGGGATTTGCGCGGCTTCCAGTTCTTCCGCCAGTTGCACGTAGCCGTCTAGCTGGCTGCTCATGCGGCTGTTGGCTTGGCGCAGCGTCCGCGCGTAATCGCGAATGACGTGGAAAGGCCAGAAAAGAAAGCCGGGACCATGAACATGGCGCGGCATGTCGCTATGAAAGCCCTTAAGCAAAGGAACGATTCTCGCGACGTTTGCGCGGACGTCCTCCGCCTCGTAGGTGCGCGCGCCCTCGATGTAGCGCGCGACCATGACGCCGGGCTCCCCATACTCCAGCTTGGGCGCAAAGCCGCCGAGCTCGGCCGCCTGTGCCGTCATCAGCTCGCGTTCGCGAAAGACATGGTGAAAGGGATAGTCCTCGCCCAGCCGGACCACGTGGCGGCCGCTGGCGTCGGTAATGAGCCAGCATTCATTGCTTATGCCGCCGAGCAGGGGCTCGATGGCGATCTCCCCCTGCCAAAGAGGTAGAGCGCGAATACGGCTATGGCTGTCGAAGCGCGACAAATTCCTCCCTTTCTCGCGTTGTGCCTCTTTCTCTTATGGAGAGCATTGCCCCTGTTCGAGGGCGCTGTCAAAACCTAATGTTGCGCTTACGTGGCTATCTCGCGAGTCTAGCAGAGCGAAAGCGGCATAAACGGGCACACTTCCACATCAGCGGCATCTCGATGAAGCACTCTCTCCGCCACGGGCAGCTACTCTCGCTTTTGGAGCGAGAGGGGACGATCAGTATCGGAGATCTCGCAGATCACTTCGGAGTCTCGCAGGAAACGGTCAGAAGGGATGTAAAGCTCTTGGCGGCTCGTGGGGCTTTGGTCCGCATGCACGGCGCTGTCGCGCTGCCATCGGTCGTGGGAGAAGCACCCTTCGAGAAGCGTATGAATCGCAACCGGGATGCCAAGGAGGCGATCGCCCGTCTTGCCGCATCAACGATCGCAAATGGGCAGTCGATCATGGTGGATACGGGCACCACCACCAGCTATCTCGCCAGGGCGCTGCTGGAGCACCGCAGGCTTACGGTCGTCACTAACTCATCGGACATGGCACGCACCCTGGCGACGGTAAACGGCAACAAGGTCTACATGGCCGGCGGCGAGCTTCGTAGCGACAATGGAGCTGCCTTTGGCGTTTCCGCGATAGAGTTCATTAGCCGCTTTCGGGTGGATCACGCCATCATCTCAGCAGGTGCAATCCACGCCGATATGGGCGTGATGGACTATGAGCTCGAGGAAGCGCAGTTTGCCGGGGCCGTGCTTCGGCAAGGGGCGCGGCGCCTGGTCATTACAGATGCGTCCAAGTTCGAACAGAAGGCGCTGGTTCAAGTCTGCCCGCTGGCGGGCATTGACGAGCTGATCGTCGATAGGCCGCCAGCAGAGCCGCTGGCCGAGCAGCTTCTAGCCGCAGAAGTCACAGTGCGCCTTGCGGCTTGATGTTCAGCGCAAATCTAGTCGGAATAGCTCTGAACCGCTGAGCTCTTGAAATTCAGAGCATCATCACCATCTACATCTACGTGCCCCTGCGACTGTCCGGTCGCCAGGCCTGGGAATAGGGTTTCGCGCAGGGGTGCTTCGCCAAACGTCTGAACAGGCGCTCGCCAGCAGGCAGTGTGCGCCCCTTTTGGGGTTGCGCACCTGCACTGGGCTGAGCGCCGGGCCGGCTGCCCTCAGAGCGATCTTCCTCGATCCTTGGTCGCACCGCGATCGAGATCGACCAGGAGGTCGCTCGGGGCAGCCGGCCCTCAAACTATGGGAGGAGAAGGAGGCGTGATCCGGCACCACGCGCAGCTCTTGTCTTGTCAAAAATGTCACTCGCGGCTGCCACGGGCGGCCCATCGTTGCCCCTGGTGCCATGCGCCGCTGCATGTGGCCAGGGCGGTACCTTCATCCAATACCCGAGCGCACCCAAGAAGGCCGGGTGGGATCTCGGAATCCGAAGGGTTCTATCGCTCCTCCTTTGCCCAGCGACCGCCGGCAGCGACAAGACATGGGACGGCTGGTTCTCCTCGAGAAGGAAAGGAGTACGAGCCTGCATGACGAGTTCTAGACCAGCATCACAATCAACAAGACGAAACACCGGTGTGTGGCACCGCTTCGCCTGGCCAGCCCTCGCAACCCTGGCCAGTATCATCATGTTCTTTACCTACGAGGCTGTTGCCCGGGAACTGGCGCTGGATGTGGAGACCTTGCGGCGTGCCGCGGGTGGTTTTTCCTATTTCGCCTGGGCCTGGTTGGCCGGTCGCATCGTCGGGGTCGCGCTGGAACGTTCTGCCACCTCGCGTAAACGCGTGCCGAGATTGCTGAAGGAACTGGTCAGTGCGGTTTTCTTCATCGCCGCCCTGATCGCCACCATCATGCTGTTCCTGGGCCAGTCCATGAGTGGCGCGCTCGCCAGTTCCGGTTTGGTCCTTGCGGTGATCGGTTTTGCCATCCGTAACGTGGTTGCCGACGCTATCTCGGGCATAGCGCTTGGGTTGGACGCGCCCTACCGGATCGGCGATTGGGTGGACATTGATGGCGCCACGCGCGGTCGAATCATTGAGATCGGCTGGCGGACGACCCGCCTGCAGACCCAGGATTCGACCTACATGATCCTTCCCAACAGCCAGATCGCTCGGCAGCGACTCACCAACTACAGCGCCCCGCGTCGCAGCTATCGGGCGCAACTTCAGATTCTTCTGCCGCATGACGTGCCCATAGAGCAGGCCCGCAGCTTGCTGGCGGAGGCAGCCGGCCGCTCCGAACTGGTACTCGAGGATCCCAAGCCCGACGCCCGCGCGGTCTCCTATGATCGCCACGGGATCCGCTATAGCGTGCGCTACTGGGTTCCCAGCTTTGCTGAAGAAGTAGAATGTCGAGACTGCGTCCTCGGTCATATTGATGAGGCTCTGCGAAAAGCTGAGGTGCCGCCTGCCTACAGATCCCCGGACGATCTGAAGGATCAAAAGGAAGCAGGCGATGTGGAAAGCCTGCGGGGGCTCGCCCTCGTGACTCCGCTGCAGAGTGTGGCTTGACCGGCTTCTGGCGGCTGCTTGAAGCACGGCCTCGATTTACCTTACGCTTCAGCCTTCAACCTGGATGATCAAAGCGAGCACAGGAGACGATATGGACCCGCAGGCGGCTCTGGAAGGGGTGGTCGCCGCTTCCCCGGAAGTCGCGTGGTCAATCGCTGTTCTGGATGTGGCCAGTCAGCAAACCTTGGCTGCCTCCTCCCCATTGCGGGTGCTCAAGACGGCAAGCCTCGCGAAAGTCTTCCTGCTTCTGGAGGTGGCGGCGCGCTTTGAGGCGGGGTCGCTGGATAGGCGGGAGCTTCTTGATCGCCGTGCCGTAGCGCGGGTCGAAGATTCTGGCTTGTGGCAACATCTGCACGTGGACCAACTGCCGCTGGTGGATGCCGCTATCCTGGTCGCGGCCGTCAGCGACAATTGGGCCACCAATGCGCTGTTGGAGCGGGTAGGACTGGATGCCGTTCAGGCGCGCAGCCGGGCCCTGGGCTATCTGGAAAGCCGCCTCGAAGACTGCATTCGCGATGTCCGCGGACCCGATGTGCCGGCAACAGTGAGCTTGGGCCGCGCTGCTGATTGGGCGGAGATCTTTGCCAGACTGCAGCGGCGGGGGCTGGTGTCTTCAGCCGTCGACACTCAGGTGGCGGCGTGGCTGGAGACCAGCATGGATCACTCCATGGTTGCCTCTGCCTTCCACCTCGATCCTTTGGTCGGGGGCGCTGCCTCCGGCAGATTCCGCTTTTACAACAAGACGGGCACCGATGCAGGAGTGCGTGCCGATGCGGGGCTGCTTGTCGGCAGGCGAAGCCTGGCCTACTGCGCCATCGCCAATTGGGCGCCGGATGACGATCGGGTTGAGCAGGTCATGGACGGGATGCATGCCATCGGCCAGCTTATCCGAAGCTGGGCATCCTGACGGCGCGTGTCACCCTGAGGATACCGAAGTCTTGCGCAGAAGAAAGGCGCTTCCTGCGAGAAGGAGCAGGAGAAGTGGCATCCAGAGGCGACCTAGCTTCGCGTAGGGTGTTGCCGCCAGCGCCAGCGGAAGTGGGCTATCTACCACCGCGATCTCGTCTTGCTCGAGCTGTACCAGGGCTCTGCCGTAGGGGTCGATCACGGCGCTGATGCCATTGTTGGCAGCGCGGACCAGCGGCAGCCCTTCTTCGATGGCTCGTAGCCGAGCACTGGCGAAATGCTGATACGGTCCGGAGGAGCGCCCGAACCAGGCGTCATTCGTGAGGTTGAGGAGCCATTCCGGCCGCCCGTCTTCCGCCGCCGTGACCTTGCCGGAGAAGATCACTTCATAGCAGACCAGAGGGCTTGTGGGCGGCAGCCCGGGCACAGAGGCCGTCACGGCGCCCTGACCGCGGGAAAAATCGAGGCTGCCCTCCGTTACCTTCTCAAAGCCGATGGCACCGAGGAACTCCCGGAAGGGAAGGAATTCACCGAAGGGTACGAGGTGATACTTGTCGTACCGCAACGCCGTACTCCCGTCCGCGTCCAGCACATAGATGGAGTTGTAGATGTGCGGCCCGTCAGCCGCGTCGGCTTCGAACGCAGGTGCACCGACGATCAATGCGCCGCCCTCCGGAACCAGGGACGCCAGGGCTTCTGTCAGCTGCGTTTCGCGGTTCAGGTACCAGGGAATCGCCGTTTCAGGCCAAATTATGTGGGTTACCGCTTCGCTCGCCGGACTCAGCGATAGCTCTACGTGCCGCTGAAAGTGCTCTTCCTGGAACTGTCCCTGCCATTTCTCGTGCTGAGGAATCGATGGCTGTACAAGGCGCAGCCGTACGTCTTCTTGCACGTCTGCCCCCACGGGCGGTGCTATCGCCAGCCGAAGAGCACCGCCGCCGCCTGCCAGCAAGAGCAGCACCCAAACGCAGATCACAAAGCGACGGCCGGCCTTCTTGGCGGTGGCATTCGAGCCTGTCAGGGCCGCTGGCGCTGCCGCAGCCAGTACTGTGAGCGTGGTCAGGCCCCAAATGCCAAAGAGCGCGGCGGCCTGCAAAGGCAGGGGATGAAACGCCCAAACGCTCCCCAGGAGGTTCCAGGGAAAGCCGGTGAGGAGGACCGAGCGGCCGAATTCTGCCAGCAGCCAGGCGGCAGCCAGGAGCAGCACCCGCGATCCGCCCTTCAGGCCGCTTTCCCAGACCAGCCAGACGGCCGCACCGACAAAAAGCGATAAGCCGGCGGAAAGGCCAATAACCGACACCGGCATGAACCAGCCAAAGCGGGCCAGATCCACGGTCATCGCTATGCCGACCCAGTATAGGCCGGCAATGAAGAAGCCCATGCCGAAGTACCAGCCCAGGAAAAAGGCGTTTTGGCGTCGGCGCACTCCGTCTAGGAGCCACAGAAGCCCGGTAAAAGCCGGGATGAGGAGCGGAACTAGATGAAGGGGCGGCAGGGCCGCCGCTGTAAGTAGGCCGAAGACCAGGGCGGCCGCAGCCTGGCGCCACCCCTTCAGCGCGGCAAGCCAGGCCGCACTTCTGGTCAAGAAGCCACTGTTGCCGGCTGCAGACTGCTGGGCCAGGCGCTCGGCCTGACTCATTCTTCTGCCGCTTGTTCGGCTCGGGCGGGAAGGTCCCGGAGGCGCAGGCGCCGAACCCGTCGCGGGTCAGCCTGCAGCACCTCGAAGGTAATGCCTGAGGGTGGATGCTCGATCAGTTCGCCACGTGCCGGAACATGGCCGGACAGGTAGGTAACGAGCCCTCCCAGGGTATCTATGTCCTCCTCGCGCTCTTCCTCCGAAAGTACCGGCCCCAAAAGCTCCTCAAGCTCTTCGATGGGGGTTCGGGCATCAGCGAGAAGAGTGCCGTCGGGGCGCCAGGCCATGCGCGGCCCCTGGATGACGTCGTGCTCGTCTTCAATTTCGCCGACAATCTCTTCAACCAGGTCTTCGACCGTGACAAGGCCGTCGACGCCACCGAACTCATCTACGACCAGCGCGAGGTGGCTGCGCTTCAAGCGCATTTCCAGCAGCAGGTCGAGCACGCGCATGGACGGCGCGATGAACTCTGCGGGGCGTAGGATGTTGGCGAGGCGGAAATTGGTTTGGCGGCTGGCAGCAAGCACGTCCTTGATGTGAACCACCCCGGCTACATCGTCGAGGGAACCGCGGAAGACGGGCAGTCGGCTGTGGCCGCGTTTAGCGATTGTCTCCAGCACCCGATCGAAGTCCGCATCCAGCGGCAAAGCAATGATGTCCGCGCGCGGAACCATCACGTCGTACGCAGTCAGATGCCGAAGCTTGAGAATGTTGCCGAGCAGCATTCTTTCGTGGCTGCTGATGGGGGCGGCATCCTCTTGGTTCGGATCTTCGATTTCGCCGATGATTTCTTCGAGTGTTTCGCGCAAGTGGTGGTCCCCGTTACGACCGCGCAGACGGTCCAGGATCCATTCCGCCGCGCGCTGTAAAGCGCCGGGCTCTTCCGTACGGTTCCCATTCGCCGCCGGCACGTAGTGACCGTTGCCATTTGGCTTCTGGCTCACCGGCGCATAGGTTCCCTTGGTACTCGGAGGTTCTTCCCCTTCGGCCTTGCTCACCTCAATTCCTTCTCTTGCAAGCTGGTTAGTCATATCCTCCCACCTTCTGCCCGATGTTTCAGAGCAGACCTCGTAAGTGCCATTCAACACTCGATCCGTTCCACCCGATTGCCCCCGGCGATGTCCGCTTCGGCGTAGGGGTTGGCGATACCCATATCGGCCAGCAGGCGCACTTCCAGACCTTCCATGACAGCCGCCTCCTGCGCGTCTTCATGATCATGGCCCAGCAGGTGCAGGACCCCGTGGACCACCAGGTGCGCGGCGTGGTCGGCTAGACACTTGTTCTGTTCCCTGGCTTCGCGGCGGCAGGTTTCCAGGGCAAGCACCACGTCCCCCAGCACAAGCGTTCCATCCGGCAGCTCTGTCCCATCGGGAAAGGAGAGCACGTTTGTCGGCTTGTCCTGACCGCGCCATTGCGCGTTCAGTTCCTGCTGCTGCGCATCATCGGTGAGAACCAAGCTGAGTTCGTAACCACCTGAGGGTGGGGTTTCTCCGCTGCCGATCAAAGTGCTTTGTGCCACCGACCGCAGAAAGCCGAGAGGTCTGGGAAAGGCACGGCGCCAAGCGGGCACCTCGCAGAGTACTGAAACCCGCGCGGGAGCGGCGCTAGCGGCAAGCGGGCCTGTAGAGCGCTCAGTCATTGTCGCTCGAATAGGTCCGCTTCCTGAGCCAGGCTGGCGTCCCGCGCGGCATAAGCCTGGACGATGCGCGTCACCAACTTGTGGCGGACGACGTCCGCGTCGGTGAACTGGACGAAGTCGACACTCTCGATGCCGGCCAGGAGGTCAGCCGCATCGCGTAGACCCGAGCGTTGGCCGCGGGGAAGGTCGACCTGACTGAGGTCGCCGGTGATAACCATGCGGCTGTTTTCACCCAGTCGGGTCAGAAACATCTTCATCTGCGTGGGCGTCGTATTCTGCGCCTCGTCGAGAATAATGAAGGCATTGGACAAGGTGCGCCCGCGCATGAAGGCCAGGGGCGCGATCTCGATTTCGCCGGTTTCTAGGCGGCGGTTCACCTGATCTCCCGGCAGAAGATCATGCAGGGCGTCATAGAGCGGCCTGAGGTAGGGGTCGACCTTCTCCTTCATGTCGCCGGGCAGGAAGCCCAGGCGCTCGCCGGCCTCGACCGCCGGACGCGAGAGGATCAGCCGGTCGACCCGGCCGCTTACCAGCCAGGTGACCGCCATGGCGACAGCCAGGTAGGTCTTGCCTGTGCCGGCAGGACCAAGCCCGAAAACCAGTTCGTTGTTGAAAAGCGCATTGAGGTAGGCGACCTGACCCGGAGAGCGCGGCGTGACGTGGCGCTTCTTGGTGATCAGCGCCAGTTCTTTACCGTGCATGGCCTGGGGTCCAGCCCCGCCGCCCATCTGGCTGAGGGCAAGGCGCGCGGCGGCATCTACCTCCGCATTTCCGACAGTCATTCCTTGTTTCAATCTTTCGTAGAGCGCACCCAGCGCTTCGCCTGCGGCCTGCTGTGATCCCTCTGGTCCGGTAACGGTAACCCTGTTCCCGAAAGAAGCGAGGCTCACCCCCAACTGCTGTTCCAGGCGTACCAGGTTCTCGTCATGTTGTCCGAACAGCAGCGGCAGCAAGGAGTTATCGTCAAACTGAAGCTGCAGCGGCTCGCTCAAGCTATCGCCCTCGTTGCGGCTGGGGATGGCAATTCGTCCTGCTCCTCCGGAAGGGTCACGATACTTCCTGCCAAAGAGTTGGGGTGTGCATCGAGAATTTCGACCTCTACGAGCTGACCGAGCAGGCGTGGTGGGGCCGCCACGACCACAGACTGCATCCAGGGGCTCCGCCCGGCGAGTTGGCCCGGGCGCTTTGCGCGGCGTTCCAGGAGGACCGGCATGCGCTGGCCAAGGCTGTTGCGGTTGAAGGCTCTCTGCTGCTCGCTCAGAAGCTGCTGCAGCATGGCGAGGCGTTCACTCTTCACCGCCTCCGGTACCTGGTCGGCTGTACCGGCGGCTGGCGTGCCGGGCCTGGCCGAATACTTGAAGGAATAGGCCTGAGCATAGCCCACCTGCGTCACCAGCCGCAGGGTTGCGGCAAAATCCTGATCGCTCTCCCCCGGAAAGCCGACGATGAAGTCGCTTGATAAGGCGAGGTTTGGCTGGGCGCTGCGCAACTTGTCGACGACACGATAGTAGAAATCGGCATCGTGCTTGCGGTTCATGGCGGCCAGGATGCGGTCGGAGCCGGACTGCACCGGGAGGTGGAGATAAGGCATGAGCTTATCGAGATCCCGGTGCGCTTCGATCAGCTCGTCATCCACGTCGCGAGGGTGCGAGGTGGTGTAGCGCAGCCGCTTCACACCATCAATTTCCGCCAGGCGACGGAGAAGGCGGCCCAACCCCCACTCTCGTCCATCGGGGCCTTCCCCGTGGTAAGCATTCACATTCTGGCCGAGCAGGGTGATTTCGAGCGTGCCGCTGCGCACCAGGCGTTCAGTCTCGGCGACCAGGTCTGCCACAGGGCGAGAGACCTCCGCGCCACGGGTGTAGGGCACGACGCAGAAGCTACAGAACTTGTCGCAACCTTCCTGTACCGACAGAAAGGCTGCGGGGCCCGGCGACGCTGCTTCTTCGGGCAGGAAATCGAACTTGGACTCTGCTGGGAAATCGGTATCCACGAGGTTTCGGCCGCGCTCGCCGCCGAGAGCGCGATTCACCAGATCCGGTAGCCGGTGATAGGTCTGGGGGCCCACAACCAGGTCGACCTGAGGGGCGCGGCGGACGATTTCCTCGCCCTCGGCCTGGGCTACACATCCGGCGACCCCGATCAAGAGGCGTCGACCCTCTTCCGCCGCCGCTTCCTGCAGCAGCCGTAACCGCCCCAGCTCTGAAAAAACCTTCTCACTGGCTTTTTCACGGATATGGCAGGTGTTCAGCAGGATCAGATCCGCCTCTTCGGGCGATTCACTTTGACGGTAACCCAAGGGCGCCAGGGTATCCGCCATACGCTGGGAATCGTAGACGTTCATCTGGCAGCCGTAGGTTTTGATGTAGAGCTTTTTTGCCGCCACACTCCGTCCTGTCGCCCCGGGATCGCTGTCCTCGGGCTGCTGCTGAAACCTGTCCAAGTTTACCATAGTAATCCGTTCACTTCATCCTGAAGCGCTGGTAGCGGCCGAGCTTGCCGTGGCACCTGCAGCCGCGCTTCCTGCCGGTCGCCTGATCCGCAGGCCGCGGGACCGTGGCAGCCCCACTTTGCCCCCTAAAGCATCGGCCACGCCACCGGCGACGACGCGATGGCAATGCTCCGCGAGGGCCTTGCGCGATCCATAGTCCTGAATCGTGACCGGCTCGTGAAACTGCACGACCACCGTGACAATCCCCAGGCCCAGCGCTTCCCAAGCATGGCCGGGCAGGGACATGTCGCCATACCAGGCATAGAAGGGTCGCAGGAACCGCCCCATGGGCATTCCATCCAGCCGCGTGTAGGTGATGGAGACGGGCTGGACCGTCAAGGGGCGACCCTCTACTTCTCGCTCCGCTACCGCAAAAAGCGCCGATTTGAACGGCAGAACGCGGTTCCCGTCGCCACTGGTCCCCTCCGCAAAAAGGACCAGATCGTCTTTGTCGGCGAGCCGCGCTGCAATTTCATCTCTTTGCCCGCTGGTTTGCGAGCGCCGCCTGTCCACGAACACCGACCGCTGCAGCTTCGCGAGCCAGGAGAAGAAGGGCCAACTGGCGATCTCTGCCTTCGCGATGAAGGAGGCGCGAACCAGCGAGCCCAACACCGGGATATCGAAGTAGGAGGCGTGGTTGGCGACGTAGAGAACGGGGTGATCCTTCGCCGGTTCGCCAACCCGCACTACCTGAATGCCCAGAATTCGGCAGCCGCGGCGGTGGTAGCGAAAGGGCAGCTCCCTGGCCAGGCGCTTGTTGGTCAGGAGAAAGAAGGCCTGAACCGGCATCAAGGGGATGGTGAGGAAGAGATAAAGCAGGATCCGGCGCAGGGCCCTCAGCGGAGAGGAATAGCCGCCTTCCATGATCTCAGCCGCCCTCCGATCCCGAAGGGACGCTGCCAGCCTCACCACGAGTCAGGCTGCGGCGATATTTGTCGGTGACCGCATCAGTCTTCACCACCACGCAGACATCGGTGGTGCCAAACTCGTGATCCACGACAGCGCCGTCGCCGATGAAGCCGCCCAAGCGTAGGTAGCCCTTCACGAGCGGTGGCAGCGTGTGAAGCGCTGAGCGGGCATTGATCGCCTCCTTGGGGAGGAGGTTCATGTTCGTGTAACGCTCCGCAAGGGCTCGCGGCCGCAGCTCTTCCGGCGCCAGATGATAGTGGTGCAGGTAGGCTAAGGGCTGGGCGAGTTTCTCTACATCCGTGCCATGCAGGCTGCCGCAGCCGAACATCAGGGCGACCTCGTGGAACAGCACGTAGGCGGTGATGCCGCGCCAGAGAACCTGCATATTACCGCCGGTGCGGTAGTCGCGATCCACACAGGAGCGGCCCAACTCCATGATCTCTCCCGGATAATCCAGGAGCGGCCGAATGTCGTATTCGCTCTCTGTATAGAACTGCCCGGCGAGCTTGGCCTGCTCGCGCCGCATGAAGCGGTAGGTGCCGATCACGCGACCAGGCGCTTCTCCGGCAGTCGTGTCGAAGATCAGCAAATGGTCGCAGAAGGGGTCGAAGGCATCGAACTCACGCCGGGTGCTCGCCATCTCGTCGGAGGCCTGGGCCCCCATCTCTTCCACGAATACCCGGTACCGCAGTTCCTGCGCGGCTTCGATTTCCGCCTGTGTTTCTGCCAGCCGAATCCAGAGATGCCGGGCCCGTACGTCGACCGGGCGTAGCGGCGCTTCGTCGCGCACGGCATCTCCCTCTTCACGCGTCATGGAAAAATCCCGACAGCCTGTGGCGCGGCTGTCCTCGTGCGGCTGCCAGCTGTCTCCTGTGTCCCTATGGGCATCCTCAGGGCCTGCCACTCCCTGAGCCACTGCGGCCGCTGCGCCGGCGTTCTGCCTCTTCCAGTTTCACGCCGTAGAGTTCCAGCCGATGATCGATCAGCTCGTAACCGAGCTTGCGCGCTATTTCTTCCTGCAGGCGCTCGATCTCCTCGTTCACGAATTCGATGACTTCGCCCGTCTGCGTGTCGATCAGGTGATCGTGATGCTCATCGCTCGCTGTTTCGTAGCGCGCGCGCCCGTCGCCAAACTCGTGGCGTTCCAGAATACCAGCTTCCTCGAAGAGTTTGACGGTGCGATAGACCGTGGCAATGGAGATTCGCGGATCGATATCGACAGCTCGCTGATAGAGCTGCTCTACATCCGGATGGTCTGTCGCCTCGGAGAGAACGCGCGCGATCACGCGCCGCTGTTCGGTCATCTTCAAGCCGCGCTCAACGCAGAGGGCTTCGATTCTGGCACTCATAAACTTGATCCACACCCAAACCAGGGGTTTACGGGACGGCCCCGGCCGGGCAGGGCAACGCGCGCTCGCGTGGCTCTGACCCACAAACCCATAATGACAAGCTTGCCCCTCAGGGCAAAGTCATCCTAGCGCATTTGGCCCAAAATGCTAAGCCGACACCCGCCGGGCCCTTCGGGCCGTGCCGGCGGCTGTCGCAGCAGACAATAAAAAAGGTGTTCAGCGTCCTTTGCGCGCTTGCCGGCCCAAGCCGATTTGCTTTGCCAGTTCACTGCGCTGGCGTGCGTAGTTGGGCGCTACCATGGGGTAGTCGGACGGCAATCCCCACTTTTCGCGATACTCTTCCGGTGTCATGCCATAGGCCGTCTTGAGGTGCCGCTTAAGCATTTTCAGCTTCTTGCCGTCTTCAAGACAAACGAGATAATCGGGCGTGATCGATTTCTTGATCGGCACAGCGGGTTCCGGCCGCTCTTCCTGCTTCGGTGCGGATCCCCCGACCTCTGCGAGAACTTCGTATACTTCCCGGATCAGGGTCGGCACGTCACCCGGCGAAACGGCATTATTGGACACATGAGCCGACACAATATTGGTGGTTAGCGACAAGAGCTCGCTCGATTTCGGCGTTTCAGGCATTACCATCTTTCCGCTACAACGAAAGCTAATCCGGGTATAGTTAGCTACCACTTCAAGTGCAATGGTAATTTCATAGTTGAAGTAGATCAGTTATTCGTGAAAGGCCCCACGATTCCACAGGCAGGAAAATATTTGCGGGCTGCTTGCGGGGGACTTAATAGCGACGGGTATTATGCGTAGTTCTTGATCAGAAAAGATCTCGAGCCATGAGAAAGGCGGAAACCGCCTTTCCCTGTAATCGGCGGTAGTAAGCGGGGCGCAAGCCGATCTGCGAGAAGCCGAAGTTTCGGTACAGCCGAAGGGCGGGCCGGTTGTCTTCGGCAACCTCGAGAAACAGGCGCTTGCCGCCGAGCGCCGCAAGGCCTTGAAGCGTAGCAGCAAGCAGCTCGCCCGCCACTCCCCGGCGGCGGTGGTCAGGTGCCACGCAGAGGGTCAAGATCTCCGCTTCATCGAAAAGCAGCCGCGCCAGCACAAAGCCCACGAGATGGGGCCGCTGGCCGGCCGGAAAGATGCTCCAGCCGGCCACTCCAGGTGCTGCGTGCAAGCTGCGCAGGCTTTCTTCCGACCAGGGCTCATCCGGAAAGCAAAGAGCGTGCAAGGCAGCTGCCGCGCCAAGCTCCCAGGTTTCTAAAGGCGCGATTTCCAGAGGCTTCACCGCTTTACCTTGGCGAGCGTGACGTCTGGAGGCCGCAGATAGAGCGGTGCCGGGGGAGGGGGGCGCTCCGACAGCGGCTGCTTCGCTGCCCAGCGCGCGAGAGTTCGGCTGTCCGCCACAGTGCACTCGCGGACGAGCTCGACTTCCATACCCGCCAGGTATGGCTCTACCTGAGCAGCACCATCCCCCGCGAGCAACCAACGACCTTGCGCGAGTTTCTCAGCGACAGCCTCCGGCAAGAGGGAGCAGGCCTCTTCGAGCGGTTGTCCGTGGGCATCGAAGGCCTGGACGAAGAGATCTGAGCGGCGCGCGTCGATCGCGACTAACAGCGGACGGCCTTGCTGCTCTTCAACGCTCATTCTTTCTCTGACCATGGCCGAATAGAGCGAAAAGCCGTCGAGAGCGAAGAGGGGACAGCCGCTGGCCAGAGCCAAAGCGCGCGCGGTTGCGAGCCCGATGCGGACACCGGTGAAACTGCCTGGCCCTCGCGTGACCGCCAGGCGGCGAACATCGCGCCAAGCCAGGCCGGCCGCAGCAAGCGTTTCTTCCAGTAACGGCAGTAGGCGCTCAGCCTGGCCGCGGCTTCGGTTCTCCCTCCTGTGGGCGAGCACCTCGGCCCCGGCCACAAGCGCGGCGGAACAGGCGCTGCCGGCACAGTCGAAGGCCAGAACCGGCTCGCGTTTCTCGGGGGATCTTTGAACGGTCAAGGTGTTGCTCAGTATGATGAAAGCTTTGCTCTTCTAGCTGCTGCGCCCTGTTTTCGCACGGGCGTTAGCTGTGTTGCTCTCGTTCATTGTCTCCCTCCAGGAAGCAATATCTTTAGCAGGCGTCGCCTTGTCGCCACTTACCCCTGCCCCGACGTCATGGGGAACGGGCGGGGCCGCTTCTGGTTGTCCGAGCGAGAAGAAATTGTAGGAGCTTATTCATGGCAAAGGTACTGGTGCTCTACTATTCCATGTATGGTCATATAGAGACGATGGCGAACGCCGTGGCCGAAGGTGCGCGCTCAGTGGAGGGTAGCGAAGTAGCTGTCAAGCGTGTGCCTGAGACCATGTCACGTGACGTGCTCGAGCAGATCGGCGCCAAGTTGGACCAGTCCGCTCCGGTTGCGACAGTTGAAGAGCTGCCTCAGTGGGACGCGATCATCCTTGGCGTGCCCACCCGTTTCGGTAACATGCCGGGTCAGATGCGGACTTTCTGGGATCAGACCGGCAAGCACTGGGCCGAGGGCGCACTGGTGGGCAAGGTCGGCAGCGTCTTTACCTCTACCGCGACAGGCGGTGGCAGCGAGACTACCATCACCACGACCTGGACCAACCTGGCCCACCACGGGATGGTCATTGTTGGCTTGCCCTACGCAGCCCAGGAACTGCTCGACATTTCGGAGGTCCGCGCAGGCAGCCCCTATGGCGCCGCCACAATGGCTGGGCCGGACGGCAGTCGCCAGCCGTCGGAGAAGGAACTGAGCCTGGCCCGCTTCCAGGGGAAGCATGTCGCGGAGATCGCCAAGAAGCTGCACGGCTGACGCCGGATAGGGGTGAAATGCCGTCTCTCACCGCCAAGGTTTAAAGGAACTCCTGTGGCCGCCCCGGCATTGCTTGGGCAATTCTCCCCAACCACAGGAGTTACTGATGGCAGAGGATCGCGATCGCGCTTGGGACCTGATGGAGAGCATCGGCTTCTGCATGCTGTCATCTCTGGATGGCCAGGACATTCGTTCTCGACCGATGATGGCCTATGCCGACAGGAGAGAGCATGCGATCTACTTCCTGACCGACGTTCACAGCCACAAGGACGACGAGATCGACCGTAACCCCCACGTCAATCTCGCGTTCGCCGACACCGGCGGCCAGAAGTACCTTTCCGTGACGGGGAGGGCAGTGGTCAGCGACGATCGCGAGAAGATCCGGGAACTCTGGGCAACCCCAGCGAAGGCCTGGTGGGACAATCCTGATGATCCTTCCATACGGGTCTTGAAGGTCGTGCCGCAGGATGCCCAATACTGGGAGGGCGCCGGCAGCCTTGCCAGCTACATCAAGCTGATCGCCGCCGCCGTCTCCGACAGCCGTCCCGACATGGGCAAGAACGTGAAGGTGGAGCTCTAGAGCAAATCGCACCAAATCAGGTTCACGAGTGACCCGATTTGGTACGTGAATCTGTTCTATCTATTTGATGTAAACCGGATCGCGTTTGACTGAACCTCATAGTGGTTCAGATCAGACGCAATCCGGTCTAGCCTTACCTGAGGCTTGAAGTGCGGATTATTCCCGCAATTCCGGCCTGTTCTTGAACAGTTCGAGCGCCTCCGGGTTGGCGAGCGCATCCTGGTTCTTTACGGGCCGGCCGTGGATCACGTCGCGCACAGCCAGTTCCACGATCTTGCCAGACTTTGTCCGCGGAATGTCCGCGACGGCAACGACCTTCGCCGGGACATGCCGTGGGCTCGTGCCCTGGCGGATCGTGGACTTGATGCGGCCGATCAGCTCCTCGGTCAGCTCAACCCCCTCGGCAAGGCGAACGAAGAGAACCACGCGGACGTCGTTGTCCCACTCCTGACCAACGACGATGGATTCCAGCACTTCCGGGAGTTGCTCGGCTTGGCGGTAAATTTCTGCAGTGCCTATGCGCACCCCGCCGGGGTTCAGTGTTGCATCCGAACGGCCATAGACGATGATCCCGCCATGCCGGGTCAGCTCCACGTAGTCGCCATGGCACCAGACGCCGGGAAAGCGCTCAAAGTAGGCGGCGCGGTAGCGGCTGCCGTCCGGGTCGTTCCAGAAATAGATGGGCATGCAGGGGAAGGGCTTGGTGCAGACAAGCTCGCCCTTCTCTTCGACCACAGGCTCTCCCTCGTCGTTCCAGACCTCGACGGCGAGCCCTAGGCCACGACACTGGATTTCGCCCCGGTACACCGGGTTGATCGGGTTGCCTAGCACGAAGCAGGAAACGATGTCGGTGCCCCCGGAGATGGAGGCGAGGCAAAGGTCCTCCTTCACGTTCTCGTACACCCAGTCAAAGCTTTCTGGCACAAGGGGCGACCCTGTCGATGCCAGCATGCGCAAGGCCGATAGATCATGGGTACGCTTGGGCTCCAGGCCGGCCTTCTTGACCGCGTCGATGTACTTGGCCGAGGTGCCGAAAAAGGTAGCCCCTTCTGCTTCCGCGTAATCAAACAGGACATTGCCGTCCGGGTGGAAGGGCGAGCCATCGTAGAGGAGTAGCGTGCACTCGCTGGCCAGGGCTGAAACCAGCCAGTTCCACATCATCCAGCCGCAGGTGGTGAAGTAGAACACCCGGTCGCCGGGTTTCAGGTCACTGTGCAGGCGATGTTCTTTCAGATGCTGGATCAGTGTCCCGCCGGCGCCATGCACGATGCACTTCGGCTTACCGGTCGTGCCAGAGGAATACATGATGTAGAGCGGCGCATTGAATGGCTGGCGGAAGAAGTCGATCTCTCCGCCTGGGGCCGGTGGCAGGTAGTCGTTCAACCAGACTGCCCGCTCGTCAAAGCTCACCGGCTCGCTGCCATCTCCCAATAGCGGGCAGACCACGATGCGCTGGACCGTCTGCAACTCGGCGGCGAAGGCTTTCACCCGGTCGAGTACGGGGTGCGTCTTGCCCGCGTAATAGTAGCCGTCCGGCACGAAGAGAACCTTGGGCTCGATCTGGCCAAAGCGATCCAGCACGCCTTGATGGCCGAAGTCCGGGGAGCAGGAAGACCAGATGGCCCCAAGCGCAGCGGTAGCCAGCATGGCAATGACCGTCTCCGGCATGTTCGGCATGAAGCCGGCCACCCGGTCACCTGGCTCTATGCCTTCTTCCTTCATGGCTTTCGCCAGACGAGCCACTTGGTCGTAAAGCTCACGATGGCTCAAGCGGCGCTCTACCTTGTCCTCGGCCCGGAACACGATGGCATCACTATCGTCTCTCCGCCGCAGCAAATTCTCTGCGAAGTTGATCTGCGCGTCCGGGAAGAAAGCCGCCCCGGGCATCTGATCGCCGTTCTGGATCGTGACCTCGCCCGGTCCCTCTCCGTAAATGCCGCTCCATTCCCAGAAGGCGCGCCAAAAGGTCTCGAACTGGTCGACGGACCAACCATAGAAGGAGGCGTAATCGACCAGATCCAGACTTTCCCGCTCGCTGATCCACGCCATGAAGGCCGTCATGTTGGCCTCGGCGATCTGCTCCTGCGACGGTTCCCACAGCATCGGATTATCGGAATTGTCTGCAGCGGTCCCGGAGGTTGGCATGAGGTGGCGGCTCCCTTTTCTGATCCGGTTAGCTGGTCCCGCTAACCCCGGCGGGCGCGGGGTGTGAAGACTATGGCCAACTCCCCGCCGCACGCAAGGCAGGCTTGCGTGCGCAGACATGGCAGCGGATTCCGGCCGCGCCTATGCTATTGACCCCATGGGGGTCCTTGACCGTTTCCGATCCTATACTGCGCGTCCCAGCGCGCCCATCGCAGCCGCCCTTTACATGACGGCCGCCGCCTTCGGCTTTTCCTTGATGAACGTCGGGATACGTGAGGCGGCACAGGAGCTCTCACCGCTTCAGGTTGCCTTCCTCAGGAACTTCTTTGCCGCGATTACACTGATGCCCTGGCTTGCGGCAGGTGGGTTCTCAGCGCTGCGCACCACCCGCCTCAAGACCTATTTTTGGCGGTCGGCGGTGGGGCTGATCGCCATGATGCTGTGGTTTACATCGCTGGCCTATTTACCTCTGGCAGATGCCGTGGCCTTGAACTTCACCGTGCCCCTCTTTGCCACGGTGGGGGCGGCACTTTTCTTGAGCGAGATCGTAGGCATTCGCCGCTGGGGCGCCACGTTGGTGGGCTTCATCGGTGTCCTGATCATTCTTCGGCCGGGATTCGTCGAGCTCTCGCTGGTGATGCTGCTCCCCATCGCAGCAGCGCTGTTTCAGGCGATGGGCGCCTTGCTGGTCAAATCCCTCAGCCGCACAGAAGGGGCGGGAACTGTCGTCGCCTATATGAACCTGCTGCTTACTCCCATGTCGCTTGTGCCTGCGCTGTTCGTCTGGCAGTGGCCCAGCTGGTGGGTGTTGGGCATCTGCGCCTTTGTCGGCTTCACCGGGGCTATTGCCCACGTGGCCTTCACCCGTGCCTACGCTCTGGCCGATGCCAGCGCGGTTATGCCCTTCGACTATATGCGCCTGCCCTTTTCGGCCGCCCTTGCCTTCCTGCTTTACATGGAAATCCCCGACTTCTGGACCTGGGTCGGCGCTGGCGTGATTGCCGCCTCAGCCATCTACATCGGGCATCGCGAAGCCAAGCTCGTAAAGGCGGGCACGCGCCGAGCCTCGGGCGCGGCGTCGCGCGCTGCCTCGGCCCGGTCAAATTAGTTGTGATGCAGTTAATGTGAGCACTGTCAAGCTATCCACCTGGTCCGGCCTTTCGGGTAATGAGCGAGGCGCACTGTGGATGCTGGCGGCGGCGTTCGGCTTCACCTGCAACGCCACCTTCGTCAAGATGCTGGTGCAAGGAGGCATGCCGGTATTTCAGGTTGCCTTTGCCCGCGCCTTCTTTGCGCTGCTGCCCCTCTTGCCATTTCTGGTGGCGGGTGGATTTGGCGCCTTTCGCACAAGCCATCCGATCACCCATCTGCTCCGCGCTGCTTGCGGAGCGGGCGCCATGGTCTGCGGTTTCTACGCTCTCTCGACGCTGCCCCTCGCGACAGTGATGGTCCTGACCTTCACCGTGCCGCTCTTTGCCGTCGTGCTCTCGGTGCTCATACTCGGAGAATTCGTCGGCTGGCGGAGATGGACCGCCACCCTAGTGGGCTTCTTGGGCGTGCTGGTCATGATACTGCCGCGCCTGCTCGCCGAAGGTTTTGTGCTCGAGTGGCCGCTCCTGGCAGCGCTTGGTCAGGCTCTCGGCATCGCCACGGCCGTTATCCTGGTGAAGCGGTTTCCGGCGCGGGAGAGCCAGCCGGTAATGGTCTTCTGGTTCTGTTTTGCCTCGATCGTGATCACCGCACCACTGGCCCTGGCTCAGTGGCAATCACCGACCGCTTCCCAGTGGCTGCTCCTTGCCGCAGTGGGCTTTACCGGCTTCGCGTCCCAGTCGTTCATCATCAAGGCTTATCGCAGTGGAGAGGCTTCCTTTGTCGCTCCCTTCGACTACACCAAGCTCCCCATTGCCGTCCTGGCAGGCTGGCTTCTCTTCTCGGAATTGCCCGATTGGGCCACCTACGCCGGCGGCGCTATCGTGATCGCGGCCACCCTTTACATCCTCCGCCGCGATGCTGTGGTGAGGCGCGGCAGTCGCTAAGCCAAGCCGCCCTGCCGCCAATGACCCCACAGATCTCAGTATGCCCCCTTCTTCTGGCTCCAACTTGGTGCTTTGATAGTGGGTATGAAATCTGAGGTATGACGGCCTCGACTGCAGGGAGGAGGAAGCCATGGCCCGGCTAGCGTTGGTTACAGGTGGCACCCGCGGCATTGGAGAGGCAATCTGCCTCGCCCTTCGGAAGGAAGGCTATCGTGTAATTGCCAACTACGGTGGCAACGACGAAGCCGCCAAAGCTTTTTCCGACCGTACGGGCATAGAGACCCGTAAATTCGATGTTTCCAACTACGCTGAGGTCGAGCAGGGCATCGCGGCGATCGTCCAGGAACACGGGCCGATCGACATCCTCGTCAACAATGCGGGCATCACGCGAGATACGACCATCCACAAGATGACCCCCGAACAGTGGCAGGCGGTGATCGACACCAACCTTACCTCCTGCTTCAACCTTTCCCGCTGCGTGATCAATACCATGCGGGAGCGTGGGTTTGGCCGGATCGTCAACATCGGTTCGATCAACGGGCAGGCAGGCCAGTATGGCCAGGTTAACTATGCCGCGGCCAAGTCGGGAATACACGGCTTCACCAAGGCTCTGGCCCAGGAAGGGGCGGCCAAGGGCATCACGGTAAACGCCATCGCGCCCGGCTATATCGCCACCGACATGGTACGTGCGGTGCCGGCGAATGTGCTCGAGAAGATCGTGGCGCGCATTCCGGTGGGCCGACTGGGAGAAGCGGAGGAGATTGCCCGGGGCGTCGTTTTCCTCGTCGCCGACGAGGCTGGCTTCATTACCGGCTCCACACTTTCGATCAACGGCGGCCAACATATGTACTGAGCGCTCTGCTCAAACGGGTCGAGGCCGCGGTTAGCGCAAGGCGCGGATCAGAACTGCCTCAATAGACGCTCGAAGTATTCCAGTTCGATCTCGGGTCGGTGCCGCTCGCCGCTGCGGCGACGTAGCTCGTTCAAGATCTCTCGCGCGCGCTGCAGGACCGCTTCGTCCGGGATCTCCACGCCGTCTCCTGAGTGCAGATAGCCGCCGCGGCCGCGCTGTCGGCCGAGCGGATCGCGCTCGCCTTCTCCGGCGGCCCCCAGACCCGGGCCTTCGCCTTCCTGTCCGCCAAGCTGTTGGGCAAAATCTTCCAGGAGGGCTTCCATGCCCTGTTGCAGGTGATCCAGGGCTTCACCCTGAGGCGCCAAGGCTTGGCCAGAGGATCCCTGCTCCAGTGCTTCACGCGCAGCGCGCATGGCCTGCTCCGCCTGGCCCAAGGGACGGGGGATGGAGCCGTTCATCTCGCCGGCCTGGCGCATCATTTCGCCCAGTGCCCGCCGCAGCGCTTCCTGTTCTGTGGCATCGCCCTGGGCAGAGCTCGGTGCTGGGTTGGGGGAGGCGCCTTCTTCTTCACCCTCCTGCGCCTCTGGCGCGCCAGGCATATCGCCTCTTTGGTTACGCTGAAAACTTCGGTCCAGCAGTTCCTGTTGCTGGCGCATCATCTCCTGCAGGTCTTGCATCAATTGGCGTGACTGCTGAAGCCGCTGGTTCATGTCCTCCGCTTGCTGCGGGTTTGCCTGCAAGTTTTCCAGCATGCGCTGCAATTCGGAAAGCAGCTGCTGCGCCTGCTCCCGGGCACCGCTCCGCGCCAACTCCCGCGCTTCTTCCAGCAGTTGCTGCAAGTCCTGGCTGGTCATCAACTCGGATTGCGTGGAGAGCTCCGGCATATCTTGAAGCCCTTCCATGGCTTCTTCCATCATCGATTGCAGGAACTCTTCCATCTTGGCCTGCAACTCGCTCATCAGGCGCTCGACCTCTTCCTGCGGCGCTTCATTCGCCAGAGCTTCCTGCAGTTGCTGCTGCAGCTCGCGCAACTCCCGCTCTACGATCGACTGCTCCCCCTCCTCGATGTGCAGTGCGAGATCCCACAGCAAGGCCTGCACGCTTGTCACCGACTGCCCAGTGCGGTCGCGAATCAGCCGCTGGCTGCTACTAACAATACCCAGCGTTACCACCAGATCGTTGAAGTAGTGGTCGGGACGGCGGGCGATCGCGTCCAGTTCCTGGGCTACCGGATGGCGCGCCTCAGGCGCTAGCGTCAGCTGGCGGCGGAGGTCGGCCAGACGGCGAGCGACCGGATGATTGAAGACCCGCGCCGGGAGGATTGTTTCGAAGTCGTCGCTCCGCCCCGCCTGACCGGCAGCGTCCCGCACCTCCAGCGTGAGCGTTACCGGAATGCCGGCCCAGGGATGGGGTGTCAGGTCCTGATAACTTCTGCCTTCAGCCTCTTTCGGTTGTCGCGACGGCAGAGTAAGCGGAAGCTCCATGGACGCCTCTTCCCCCGCAGCATCGCGACGGGTGATGATGACGATCAAGCTGTCGACCCCGTAGTCGTCGGCCACCTCGTACTCGAACTGCACCGCGCCGCGAGCGGTGCGCGCCGGGGCGGAGAGGTACTCCACCTCTGGAGGTAAATCGGGCAGCACTTCAAGGCTCCAGGCACCCAGCGTCGATCCGCGCTGCTCGATCCGCAAATCTCCGCTTGCCTCAAGCAGGGTTTCTGTCCGGAAGACATTCTCGCTACTTGCTGAAAAAGGGGCGAGCAGGCTGCCGTCGAGCTCGACCGCCGGTTCGCCGACGCCTCCCTGCACCTGCGCGAGGAGACGACTACCTGCCGGCACCCGGAGCCCTTCTCCAGCGGTCGGATCGAGATAAAGCGGCGGCTGCCCAGTATAGGCAGGCGGGCTGATCCAGGCGTCCAGCCGTGGTGGCGGCACCTTCTCCATGGCGAGCGTGCCGGGAACCAGAGCCCGCAAAAGGCGGTCGTCCCAGTCGCTGCCGGCCACGACCAGCATGATGATAAGGGGCAGGGCCACCATGGCTCTCAGGCCGCGGCTGTCGATACGCGACCAGCCGGCTCTGGGAGGAGACACCCTTAGCTTGTCGAGCTGAGCCTGAAGCCGGCGGCGATGTAGCGCCCAGTAGGCCTGGATTGCAGGATCGTTCTCCCTACCCGGAGGGGAAGCGGGTTGGTCTTCAAGCGTGGCCAGCGGCCTGTGGCGCAGGCCGGAATCCTGCTCCAGCCGGCGGTAGACCGCCGCCTGATCGGGTAGCTTCACCCTGCGCAAGCCGCGGTAGAGGAAGCCGGCAATGGCGAGCAGAAAGGCCAGCACAAGCAGGACATGAAGCCAGGGCGGCATCAGGGGCAGCACGTCCAGTAGGGCCAGAATCAGGAAGATCCCGACCAGCAGGCCCGGCGCGAGCAAGGCCGGCCAGAGCTGCTCCCACAACAGGCTGGTCCAGGCGAGCAGCAGCTTGCGCCGCGGCAGCCTTGCCGGGTGCTGCCCTACTTCGCCAGACGGATATTGGCTGCTTTCCTCTTGGCCACCCATGGCGCTCATTCTGTCCCCGGATCATGGCAAGATCACGAACTTACAGGACAAGGAACCAGAAATGCCTCGCCATGCTCCAGGCTAACAGGAAGCAGTGGCCGCCGCACCCTTCCCAAGTTGGGGCGCCAGGGTTACAAACCCTGCGGATCCACAACTGCCGGAGGCTTCCGCCCGATGTCTCAGCTCGTCCTATTGCGCCACGGTCAAAGCGAATGGAACGCGGAAAACCGCTTCACAGGCTTCGTCGATGTCGGCTTGACCGATCTGGGCCGAGAGGAAGCACGCAAGGGAGGACGGGCGCTGGCCGGCATGCGCTTTGACCGGGCGTTTTCCTCCACCCTGCGCCGGGCGATCGAAACCACCGAAATTGCCTTGGCCGAAAGTGGAAGTAACGAACATCTTCGGCGGGATGGCGGCTGGAACATCACCTGCCATGACGATCTGCGAGAGCGCGATTACGGCGAGCTTGCGGGCCTGAACAAAGCGGAAACGGCGGAGAAGTTCGGGGCGGAGCAGGTGCACATCTGGCGGCGCAGCTACGACGTCGCCCCGCCGGGAGGCGAGAGCCTGAAGGACGTGGTTTCGCGTGCCGGCCGCTACTACGAGGCAGAGATCGCCCCCTGTCTTGCTCAGGGGAAAGCGGTGCTCGTAGGTGCCCACGGCAATACGGTAAGGGCCTTGCTCGTCGCGCTGGGCTGCCATGATCCCGCCGAAATCCCGAACGTCGAGATCCCGACGGGCGTGCCCATGCTGTTCGAGGTCACTGACGGAAAGCCAGGAACTTACCGATTTCTGCAGGACTAGACCGGATCGCGTTTGATTTGAACCACTTTGGGGTTCAGTCACACGCGTGAATCCGGTCTACATCAAATAGATAGAGCAGATTCACGCACCAAATCGGATCACTTCGTGAATCTGATTTGGCGCGATCTGCTCAAAAAGGGGGCTCGTCCGACCAGCCTGCGCCGCGCAAGCGTCGGAGGCTGATCCGTTCTGGCAGATTCGTTCTGGCAGAGGAATTGTTTCTCCTCGGGAAATTGAGTGTCGGAGGAGGGTGGCGTTGCCGGGCCTTTCTCCCTCCCCATTTTTCAATAGAAGCGCGATGTGGTACCCATAATTAGAGGCTGCTGAGAGGCGGCGGGGGTTACCGGCGAGAAGGAGAAACAAATGTCAGATCAGCAGGACCCGCGAGACAAGGCAGTAGCCTCCACCACCGGCGCGGGGGCGCCGGCACCAAGCGACAGGAATTCACTGACCATCGGCCCGAACGGTCCGATCGTCTTGCACGACGTGCATTTTCTGGAGCAGATGGCGCACTTCAACCGCGAGAAGGTCCCCGAGCGCCAGCCCCATGCCAAGGGCGCCGGTGCCTTCGGCGTCTTCGAGACGACTGAGGATGTCTCTGCCTATACGAAGGCTGCACTTTTCCAGAAGGGCGCGAAGACGGAGATGCTGGCCCGCTTCTCCACCGTCGCTGGGGAAATGGGGAGTCCCGACACCTGGCGCGACGTTCGCGGCTTCTCCCTGAAGTTCTATACCTCAGAAGGCAACTACGACCTGGTCGGTAACAACACGCCGATCTTCTTTGTCCGGGACCCGATGAAGTTCCCGCACTTCATCCGCAGCCAGAAGCGGCTGCCGGATAGTGGGCTGCGCGACAATCACATGCAGTGGGACTTCTGGACCAACAACCCGGAATCTGCGCACCAGGTCACCTACCTGATGGGCGAGCGGGGGCTGCCGCGGACCTGGCGGCACATGAATGGCTATGGCTCCCACACCTTCATGTGGATCAACGGGCCTGGCGACAAGTTCTGGGTGAAGTACCACTTCCATACTGACCAGGGCATGCGGTTCTTCTCCAATGAAGAGGCTGCCGCCATGGCTGGATCGGATGCCGACTACCATCGCCGCGACCTCTTCGAGGCCATCGAGCGCGGTGAGCATCCCAGCTGGACCCTGTCGGTCCAGATCATGCCTTATGCGGATGCCAAGACCTATCGGATCAATCCCTTCGACCTGACCAAGACGTGGCCGCACGCGGACTATCCCCTGATCAAGGTCGGCAAGATGACGCTCAACCGGAACCCGGAGAATTTCTTTGCCCAGATCGAGCAGGCAGCCTTCTCTCCGGGCAACGTGGTGCCGGGCATTGGACTTTCGCCGGACAAGATGCTGCTGGGCCGCGCCTTTGCCTACAACGACGCGCAGCGCAACCGCATCGGCACGAACTTCCACCAGTTGCCGGTGAACCAGCCCAAGGTGCCGGTGAACAGCTACCTGTTCGACGGTCATATGACCTACCACCACAGCGGCAACGCGCCTGTCTATGCCCCCAACAGCGGCGGTCGTTCCTGGGCGGATGAAACTGGCCCCGTTGATGATGGCTGGGAGGCTGATGGTGAGATGGTGCGCAGTGCCTACACGCTGCGCCAGGATGATGATGACTTCAGCCAGCCCGGAATCCTCGTGCGTGAGGTCTTCAACGAAGAGCAGCGGAGCAAGCTGGTCGATCAGGTCGCTGGAAGCCTGCTCGGCGGCGTGCGCGAGCCGGTCCTGGGCCGCGCCTTCGAGTACTGGAAGAACATCGATGCCGAGGTTGGCGCCAGGATCGAGGAAAAGGTTCGGCACGGCGAGGGCAGCAAACCCGCCGAAGGAATGGGTGAGGGCTGAACCGCCGTCCCCAAGGAATCAGCCACAACAAAAGCCGCCTGGAACTCCAGGCGGCTTTTTCTTGCTTTTCGCGCTCTCCAGAACGCAGTGGAGGATCTCGATGTCGAAGCTGAGATCCAACACTGTGTTCGAGATTAGGTATTCCGCTTTTAGAGCAGATCGCGCCAAATAA
>JAJUFM010000175.1 GCA_029265995.1 Rhodospirillaceae bacterium
ATTGCTATGGAGGGAGAAGTTCGCGTTTCAGAAGCGGTAGAGCAGCTTGCCGATCAACTGGAACTCTCCGAGGATGAGCGTGCAGAGCTGCTACCGAGTGGCCGACAGTCTGTTTTCGCCAACCGCGTTCATTGGGCGAAGTCCTATCTCAAGCAGGCCGGTTTGGTAGAGTACACGCGGCGCGGCCACTTCCGCACCACGCAACGTGGCAAGAGGGCCTTGGCAGACGCTGGGACAAGCATCGACTCCAAGTACCTGAAGCGCTTTCCAGAGTTCGTCGATTTTCAGCAGCGGCGCTCCCGTAGCACCTCTGAAGCTCTGAACCTGGAAGGTGAAAATTTGCTCGGAGGTGGCGACAGCGGAACGCCGGATGAGATCATGCGAGCGGCCCACAAACTGATCGAGGACGATCTCTGTCAGGAGTTGCTCGAGCGCATTCTGGCCGCACCGCCAGCCTTCTTCGAACAGCTGATCGTGAAGCTGCTTCTGGAGATGGGATATGGCGGATCCGTTGCTGCGGCTGGCCGGGCCCTCGGCCGTTCGGGAGACGGCGGGGTCGACGGCGTCATCGACCAGGACGCGCTCGGTCTGGACCGCGTCTACATCCAGGCCAAGCGCTATGCCGTTGGCAACGTGGTCGGTGCAGCCGCCATTCGGGATTTCTTTGGCAGCCTGGATCGCTTCAAAGCCGCCAAAGGTCTCTTCGTGACCACCTCGACTTTCAGTCCTGATGCTAAGGCGACGGCAGGCCATTTGAGCAAGAGGATCGTTCTTGTGGATGGCAATGAGCTGACCCGATTAATGGTCCGCTACGGCGTCGGCTGCAGAACCGAGGAAACGCTTTACCTCAAGAAGCTGGACGAGGACTTCTTCCTTGATGGGTAAGGGGGGTTCCGTTTGTGTTCCAACACTCGCTTGTCTTATTGCGCTATAACATAGCGATTGCGTTCGCGCACTAGCTGCGGCGCTGAAAGGCGGAGGCAGCTTTGAAGAAAGACCGGAATTCCCGAGAGTACATGGTGGGCGCGGCTGGGATTGAACCAGCGACCCCTGCCGTGTGAAGGCAGTGCTCTCCCGCTGAGCTACGCGCCCGCTGCACTTGCGGCGGCGTTTGTCCTAGTGGGCAGCGGGGAGGCTGTCAAGCTATAGTGGCCGCTCCCGCGCCGGCTGATGGAGTCGGTGCGCAACGAGGGGGTGAGCATGTCGTCAGACGACCCGCAGAGCGCCATCGGCTTTTCCCCCGGCATTCCCATCCTGCGCATCTTCGACGAGGCGAGGGCGAGGGAGTTCTACTGTGGCTTCCTGGGCTTCTCGGTGGGTTTTGAGCACCGCTTTGAGGAGGACCTGCCGCTCTACATGGAGGTGGTGCGGGACGGGTTGACGCTTCATCTTTCCGAGCATCACGGCGATGCTACACCGGGCTCCGCCGTCTTCGTGCCCCTGCGAGGCCTGCACGCTTTTCATCGCGAGCTCCAAGCCAAGGTCTATCGCTACGCCCGACCAGAGATCGAGAAGCTGCCCTGGGGAGAGTGGATCCAGGTCACCGATCCCTTCGGCAACAGGCTCCGCTTCTGCGAGTTGGCAGAAAGCTGACCGCCTGCTCAGCTTTCTGCCGCGAGGCGCCGCATGGCCTGGGCCGTGTGCTCATCGGCGGGCAGGAGGGCCTCGATCGTGACCTCCGCCAGGGTCACCTCCACCGCCGTACCGAAGACCGTCGTCGTGCTGATGAAAGAAAGCGGGCCCGCTTTGCTGGCCAGGCGCAGAGGAACCGCTACGGCTGTTGCCGGGTGCTGTTCGTCGTCGGGAGCAGGGTGCTCCGTGCCGCCTGGAGAGGCGCGCACCTCGTCGAGGAGCGCCGCCAGGTCCGGATCTGCCGATAGCTCCACTTCGTGGGCGAGGCGTGCGAGCAGGTGACCACGCCACTCCCGCAGGTTCAGGATGCGCGGTGCCAGTCCTTCGGGATGGAGGCTGAGGCGCATGACGTTCAGCGGTGCGCTCAGTAGCTGTTCCGGAAGGCCCTCGAGCAGCCGATGAGTTGCCCGGTTGGCAAGCAGCAGGTTCCAATAGCGATCCACGGCCAAGGCGGGGTGGGGCATCTGGCCCGTCAGGATGGCGTCGATGGCGCCGCGTGCGGCGGCGAGCTCCGGCGCATCAAGGCGGCGCTGTCGGTAGATCGGGGCGAAACCGACCGCGACCAGAAGGGCATTGCGTTCGCGTAAGGGCAGAGCGAGTGCTTCGGCCAGGCGCAGCACCATGCCCCGGCTCGGCTGCGCCTTGCCGGCTTCGAGAAAGCTGACATGGCGCTGGGAGATGTCGGCCTCGAGTGCCAGGGCCAGCTGGCTTAGCCGCCGCCGCTGGCGCCAGCGGCGCAACTGGGTGCTGAAGGTGGCGGGAAGCGAGCCCATGCTATGCCTCTGTCAGACCGGATCGCGTCCGCACGTGGTCCTGCCAGTGCTGGTGCAGCCCCGCCACATCTCCGGTGGTCAAGAGGCCCATGGCCTGGGTGAGCTGTTCATCCTCCCAGTCCCACCAGGCGATCTCCAGCAGCTGGGCGATCTGCGCGTCGTCAAAGCGGCGGCGGATCCGGCGTGCGGGATTGCCGACGACGATGGCATAGGGTTCGACGTAGCGGGTGATCACCGCGCGCGTGCCGATCACCGCGCCGTGTCCGACCTTGACGCCGGGCATGATGATGGCTTCGGAACCGATCCAGACGTCATGCCCGATCACGGTGTCTCCTGCCGGCTGGTAGCCGTCGCGCGCGCCCGCAAACTGCGGGGCGTTCGGGACATGGAAGAAAGGAAAGCTGCTGATCCAGTCGTAGCGGTGCCCCTGATTGCCGGCCATGATAAAGGCCGCTCCCGAGCCGATCGAGCAGAAGCTGCCGATGATCAGCTTGTCGGCCTTTTCGTCCGGCAGCAGATAGCGCGCACAGTCATCAAAGCTGTGGCCGTGATAGTAGCCGGAGTAGTAGCTGTAGCGCCCGACGATGATGTTGGGGTGCGTGACCTGTTGGTCGAGCGGGATGCCCTTGAAGGGGCTTTCAAAATAATTGGTCATGAGGAAGCTCACTGTGGTGCGGCCGGTGCCGAAGCGATGCGGCCCATTGGTGCAGCAAGGAGAAAAGACCAGGCGTCGAAGACATTGCCGGCCTCTCTCTCTGTTCCTCGCGTCAGCTGCGCGGGAACGCCATGCAGGTGGTACAGTGAGCTGCTTTCATGGTGCGCATCCTATAACGCCTTCGCGCAAACGTGCCAAGGGTCGACGTCATGGCGGCGTCGGTGACTTTTATGACCTCGCGGGTAATCGACGCGGTGGCCGCGCAAGGCTGATGATCCACCTCACAGGCTGCAGCGCCTGATCGAGACAAAGGGAGCCATCACCATGACGAGCTACGCCGTGGCGCACCTGCGCAACGTCCGCATGAACGAAGATCTCCTTGCCTATCTCCAGGCAATCGACGCCACCCTCGCACCCTTCCAGGGGCGTTACGTCATCCACGGCGGGGAGAAGGAGGAGCTGGAGGGACGCTTTTCGGACGACCTGATCATGATCGCCTTTCCTGACCGCCAGGCCGCCCGCGCCTGGTACCGCTCGCCAGCCTACCAGAGGATCCTGGCCCTGCGCCGGGGCAGTGCGGAAGGCGAAATTTTCTTGATCGACGGGGTAGAGGAGGGTCATCGTGCAACGGACATTCTGGCCTGAGCACCGTCCCGGGCATCGTGAGGTTATCGCTTGCAATGACTCCTCCTTCTCTTCGGGATGATGCGGCAGGATGGGCCGGAGCCCACCAGTGGAGGCAACATGAGCGGACTCCTCCTGACCGGGGCCGCCGGATTTCTC
>JAJUFM010000067.1 GCA_029265995.1 Rhodospirillaceae bacterium
AAGGCGAAGCCGCTGTTCGAGCGTAGTTACGATTCCGCCTAGTGGGGCGCGGTTGGTGAGTGACCTCCCTGCAGCGGCGTTCTGCGCTTGGTGTTTGTTCACACCCCTACGCTTTGCTAGTGTGGACCGGTCCCGCCGGGTGGCGGGTTCCTTTCTTGTTATACCTGCACATCGGGTTTGAATTTGAGCGACATTGACGAGACGCGCACCTCGGCTCTGGATGAGCCGGCCGAAGGCGGCCATGGTAATGATGGTGATGGCCTGACTCCTCCAGGTGAGCCAGCCGGTTCCGGCGGCGGTCGCGAGGTGGGGGGCGTCACGATCGAGGAGGAGATGCGTCGCTCTTACCTCGATTATGCCATGAGCGTGATCGTTGCCCGTGCGCTCCCGGATGTGCGTGATGGGCTCAAGCCGGTTCACCGTCGCATTCTCTATGCGATGAAGGAGCTCGGCTACGACTGGAACCGGGCATACCGCAAGTCGGCGCGTATCGTCGGTGACGTCATGGGTAAGTACCACCCCCATGGCGACAGCGCGATCTACGACGCCATGGTACGCATGGCGCAGGAGTTCTCCATGCGCCTGCCCCTGGTCGATGGCCAGGGCAACTTCGGCTCCATGGACGGGGATCCGCCGGCGGCCATGCGTTATACCGAGGCGCGGCTGCAGCGGGTCGCCTCGGAAGCCCTGCTCGAGGACATCGATCGAGATACGGTCGATTTTCAGCCGAACTACGACGAGAGCACTTCCGAACCGACAGTTGTCCCGGCGCGCTTTCCGAACCTGCTGGTCAATGGGGCCGGCGGTATCGCCGTCGGCATGGCCACGAACATCCCGCCCCACAATCTGGGCGAGGTGATCGATGCGTGCTGCGCCTATGTGGACGATCCCGACGTCAGCGACGAAAGCTTGATGCAGCTGGTGCCGGGGCCGGATTTCCCCACCGGTGCCCTCATCCTCGGCCGCTCGGGCATCGCCTCCGCCTATCGCACCGGCCGCGGCTCCGTTCTGATGCGCGCCCGCACGCATATCGAAAACCTGCCGCGCGAGCGCGAAGCGATCATCATCACCGAGGTGCCCTACCAGGTGAACAAGGCGCGCATGCTCGAGCGAATCGCCGAGGTCGTGCGCGACAAGGTGGTGGAAGGCATCAGCGAAATTCGCGACGAGTCGGACCGCCACGGCCTGCGGGTGGTGATCGAGCTGCGCAAGGATGCGGTCTCTGACGTCGTCCTGAACCAGCTGTTCCGCTACACGCCGATGCAGACTTCCTTCGGCGTCAACATGTTGGCGATCGATGGCGGGCGCCCGCACATGATGACGTTGCGCGACGTGATCGTCGCCTTCGTGCGCTTCCGCGAAGAGGTGATCAGCCGGCGCACCGCTTACGAGCTCAACAAGGCGCGCGAGCGCGCGCACGTCCTGGTCGGTCTGGCGATCGCGGTTGCCAACATCGACGAGGTGATCGCGCTGATCCGCAATGCGCCCGACCCGGATACGGCTCGCGCCGGCCTGTTGAACCGGGACTGGCCGGCCGGTGACGTCGGCCCGCTGGTGGATCTGATCGACGAGCCGGGTCATGAGGTGACGCCGGAAGGGACCTATCGCCTCTCCGAAGCTCAGGCAAAAGCGATTCTGGAACTGCGCCTGCAGCGCCTTACGGGCCTGGAGCGCGGCAGGATCGCCGAAGAGCTGGAAAGCCTGGCCGGGAAGATCCGAGAGTACCTGGCGATCCTGGGATCGCGCGAGCGCCTGATGGAGGTGTTGCGCGCGGAGCTCGTGGAGACCAAGGAGCGCTTCAACACGCCGCGTCGGACAACGATCGAGGAATCGGAGTTCGAACACGATATCGAGGACCTCATCCCGCGCGAGGATATGGTCGTCACCGTCACCCACGGCGGCTACATCAAGCGGGTGCCGCTCTCCACTTACCGGGCTCAGCGGCGGGGCGGGCGCGGGCGAGCCGGCATGGCGATGCGCGAAGAGGATTTTGTCTCCTCCCTCTTCGTGTGCGACACCCACACGCCTGTGCTCTTCTTCTCCTCCCGGGGGATGGTCTACAAGCTCAAGGTCTGGCGTCTGCCGCTGGGCACGCCCCAGGCTCGCGGCAAGGCTCTCGTCAACATCCTGCCGCTGCAGGAAGGTGAAACCATCACCGCCTGGATGGCGCTGCCGGAGGATGAGTCGACCTGGGCGGAGATGGACGTCATGTTCGCCACCTCGGCAGGCACCGTGCGGCGAAACCGCCTTTCCGACTTCACCAACATCATGGCGAACGGCAAGATCGCCATGAAGCTCAATCCGGAAGATGGCTACCTCGTCGGCGTGCGGACCTGCAGCGAAGCGGACGACGTGCTGCTGGCGTCTGCGGCCGGCAAGGTGATTCGTTTCCGGGTCGGCGATGTGCGGGTCTTCGCCGGTCGCCATTCGGTCGGCGTCCGGGGCATTCGCCTCGCGGAAGGCGATCAGGTCATCTCCATGTCGATCCTGCGCCACGTGGAAGCCGGTCCCGAAGTGCGCTCGGCCTATTTGCGCTGGGCCGCGGCGCAACGACGCGCGGAGAATGGTGATGGCGATGGGGAAGGCTTGACCGAGGAGGTCAGCGGCGAGATCGAACTTTCTGCCGAGCGTCTGCTCGAACTGCAGGAAGCCGAGGAGTTCTTGCTGTCGGTATCCGACGACGGTTTCGGCAAGCGCACCTCCGCCTATGAATACCGGGTGACCGGGCGGGGCGGGCAAGGTATCGGCAATCTGGACCTGAGCCGATCGAACGGGGAAGCGGCACGCGTCGCGGCGGTCTTCCCGGTCCGGGACGGGGACCAGATCATGCTGGTGACCGACGGCGGCCAGCTCATTCGCACCGGGGTCGAGGATATCCGGATTGCCGGCCGAACGACCCGTGGCGTGACTCTCTTCCGGGTCTCCGACAGCGAGCGGGTGGTTTCCGTTGCCCACCTCGCCGATCTGGAGGGGGAAGAAGAGGAGGCCGACGAGGCCGAGGCTGAAGCGGGATCCGAGCCAGGTGCCGATGAGTCTGGCACCACAGCGCCGGAAGCGGATGGCGGGCCGCAAGCGCCAGACGAACCTCAGGATCAGGAGTAGGCCGGCAAGAGGATCCACGGTCGGCAAGGCAGGGAGGCGGCATGGCGAAGGCAGCGCAAGTTCAGCCCCTGATCGGGGTATATCCAGGGACCTTCGACCCCATCACCCTGGGGCACCTCGACATCATCCGACGAGCGACCAAGGTCGTCGACCACCTGATCGTGGCGGTCGCGCGCAATGCCGGTAAGGGGCCGCTTTTCGCGACAGATGAGCGGGTGGAGCTGGTGCAGCAAGAGCTTGACGCGCTGCTCCAGCAGGACGACAGCAACGGCGCGCGCCTGGAAGTCTTGGCCTTCGACAACCTGCTCATGCATTTCTGCCAGTCCGTTGGCGCGCGCATCATCGTGCGGGGCCTGCGGGCCGTTTCGGATTTCGAGTATGAGTTCCAGATGGCCGGCATGAACGCGCGCCTCGACCCCAAGATCGAGACGGTCTTTCTCATGGCCAGCGAGCGCCAGCAGTTCATCTCCTCGCGCTTCGTGAAGGAGATTGGACAGCTCGGCGGCGACGTCTCTTCCTTCGTCACCCCCGCGGTGCGCGAGCGCCTGGAAAGCAAGTTTAGCCGCGGAAAGAAATAGGGAAAAAGCGCGCGCCTGCGCCAGGCCAGCGTTGACCCTTCCGGCCTCGCCACCTATTGTCCGCGCGGTCGCCGGCGAGAGCTGAAAGGTGCCTCTGGCGCACCTGTGCCCGTAGCTCAGAGGTAGAGCAGCTGACTTTTAATCAGCGGGTCGGAGGTTCGATCCCTCCCGGGCACACCAAATTCCTTAAATTTAGCAGAGCTCTGAGCAAATAGGCGGCGGCCCGCCGCCTGCCGTGCAGGCGATGAAGGGGAACTCGCATCCTCCTGAGGCTTCCAGCGCGAGATCAGCCTCCCTGCGGTGCTGGTGCTGCCTGTGCGTCGTCAGGCGCGTCACGGCCTATCCAGATCTCGAAATCCGAGAGATGTGCGAATGTCGCCGGGCGCAGCTTTCCCCATTTGGTTGGATCGCAGACCAGGAAGCGGCGTTGGGAGCGGGCCATGGCTTCCTTCTTCACCGGCACCTCATGGAAGTGAAAGCAAGTTACTCCCTCCACTTCGTGAATGCCGGCGGCGGAGAAGAAGCCTTTGGTAATGTTTACCTCCTGGAGCATCTTCATTCCCGTCTCGGAGGAGAAGCTGCCACTTTCGGGGTGGTAGATGCCGGCAATCATGAGCAGCGAAACGCCTTCCAGGCGGACGATTGATTCGGCAACATTCATCGCCTGCGTGACAACGGTCACATTGGCTTTCTGGGGAACCAGGGGGGCCAGGTGCTGGAGGGTGGAGCCGGCGTCGATGAAAATCGTATCTTCCGGCTCGATCAGCTTCGCGGCTTCTTCTGCAACACGCTGTTTGGCCCGCGTGTTGAGGCTTTGGGCGTGGAGCAGCGAGTAATGCTCCCCGCGCTCCTTTGCAGGCATGATGTAGCCGCCCAGGCAGACAATGCCGTGGTCGTTGTCGCTCAAATCGCGGCGGATCGTGATCTCGGAAGTTCCAAGTTCGCGCGCTGCGTCGGCGATATGCACGATCAGGCCGCCCTCGCACAGCTTCTTCAACGCCCGGATGCGTCTATCTCGCCCAGATGGTCTGGCCACATCTCATCCCCATGTGCGCACTCGTGGCGATCTGCCCGATACCTTTATTCAAGAGCGATCCGCTCCAGTCCGCGCGGTAAGCCGTTGTTGCTCACACCCTAATTAAGGATTGCGAGTAATGATTGGATAGCATCATAATGCTGCAGCTCGATCAATATGCTTGGATGCATGGACCGAGCCTTACGAAAACCGCCTTGCCCGCACGCGCTGCAGGGTTAGGGCCCGGGGAGGAGTCATCATGAAGATTTTGCTGACGGCAGCTTCGGTTGCCCTGTCACTCGCTGCTTCGTCTGCGCTGGCGCAGGTTGTCGACACCACCAACGTTAACGAAGACCTGATCGCCACCAAGGACGATAAGAAGTACACCATCGCTACCGTGGTAAAGGTGGATGGTATCGCCTGGTTCGACCGCATGCGGGATGGGGTCGAGCAGTTCAAGGACGACACCGGCCACGATGTGTGGATGGTGGGCCCGAGCCAGGCCGATGCTGCAGCCCAGGTGCAAATTATCGAGAACCTGATCGGTCAGGGTGTGGACGCCATCACCGTGGTTCCCTTTTCGGTAGAAGCCGTGGAGCCGGTGCTGAAGAAGGCTCGCGACCGCGGCATCGTGGTCATCTCGCATGAAGCGTCGAACCTGCAGAATACCGACTTCGATTTGGAAGCCTTCGACAACCTTGCCTATGGCGCAAACCTGATGAAGGTGCTGGGTGAGCACATGGACGGCGAGGGGCAGTATGTCGCCACCGTCGGTTCGCTCACCTCGAAGAGCCAGATGGAATGGATCGATGGGGCCGTGGCCTACCAGGAGGAACACTTTCCCGACATGGAGCTGGTCGGCGATCGCCTCGAGACCTATGACGACGCGGCGATCGACTACACCAAGTTGAAAGAAGCCATGACGACCTATCCAGAGGTCAAGGGCATCCTTGGCGCGCCCATGCCGACGTCGGCGGGTGCGGGACGCCTGATCGCCGAGAGTGGCCTGAAGGACAAGGTCTTCTTCGCCGGCACCGGGCTGCCGTCCGTTGCGGGTCAGTATCTGGCTAACGGCGACATCCAGTACATCCAGTTCTGGGATCCCGCCGTTGCAGGCTATGCCATGAACATGCTTGCCGTGGCAGCCCTGGAAGGCAAGGGTGACCAGATTAAGGAAGGGCTCGACCTCGGTCTCGAGGGCTACGACTCCCTCACGACGCCGGACGAAAGCCGCCCCAATCTGCTTTATGGCGCTGGCTGGGTCGGCGTGACCGCCGAGAACATGGACGCCTACGACTTCTGATGGCGCGCGGGCCGGCGCCTGCCTCGATGCGGTGGCGCCGGCCCTATGTCTTGGCCAGACCCAGTCGACGGACACTTCCGGTATCCTTCGAGAGACGATGTCCAACCTCATCGAGTTGAAAAGCATCAGCAAGCGCTTCGGTGGCGTACGCGCTCTGGATTCTGTCTCCCTGAGCATCCGTCCCGGCGAAATCCATTGCCTTGCCGGTGAGAATGGATCCGGAAAGTCCACGATCATCAAGGTGATGTCGGGCGTCTATACGCCGGAAGAAGGTCAGGTGTTCATCGACGGCGAGCCGCTGTCTAGGCTCACCCCCGCTGTTGCCGTGCAGAAGGGCATCCAGGTCATCTGGCAGGATTTCTCGTTGTTCGGGAACCTCACGGTTGCAGAGAACCTGGCTTTCAACACCTACATCCGCGAGGGTCGCCGGCGCATGGACTGGGCTCGCGCCCGCCAGATGGCCGCCGATATCCTGGCAAGGTTGGACGTGGAAGTAGACATCGATGCCGATGTCGAGACGTTGCCGACATCCGGCAAGCAGATTGTCGCCATTGCACGAGCTCTGCTGGCAGATGCCCGCGTCATAATCATGGATGAGCCCACCACCGCCCTTACCCGTCACGAGGTGGATGCGCTCTTTGCCATTGTGCGCGACCTGCAGGCGCAAGGGATCGCTGTTCTCTTCGTTAGTCACAAGATCCGCGAAATGTTGGAGATCTCCGAGCGGCTCACCGTTCTTCGCAACGGGAAGAAGGTGGCGGAGGGGGAGATGTCGCAGTTCGACGAAGGCGCAATCACGCGCGCGATGACGGGGCTGGAACTTGAGGAAGAGCCTTATCTGCTAACCTCTCATCGCGAGCTTTCGCCAGCGCTTGAGGTGAAGAATCTTCGCGTGCCCGGGATGGTGCAGGGGGTCGATCTCCAACTCTATTCCGGGGAAATCGTCGGCATTTCCGGCTTGATTGGCTCGGGACGGACCGAACTGGCGCGGGCGCTGTTCGGGATGGAAGAAGCCAGCGCCGATACCTTCCGAATAGATGGTCGTGACACCTTCCCTCGCTCGGTTCAGGAAGCGATCAAACTTGGTATCGCCTATGTGCCGGAGGATCGCCTCAGCGAAGGGCTCTTCCTGAGCCAGCCGATTGAACGCAACATGGTCGTTTCCATCCTGGATCGCCTCCGCCGGGGTTTGTTCCTCGATCGCCCGTCCATGCGCGCCAAAACGAACGAGATGCTGGCCTCGATGCAGATCGTGGCGCCCTCGGCGGATACGGTGGTCGGCGATCTTTCTGGCGGCAACGCCCAACGCGTCATGCTGGGGCGCTGGCTTTTGACCGGGCCAAAAATTCTCATTCTGAACGGTCCGACAGTGGGGGTGGACGTGGGCTCAAAAGCCAAGATCCACAAGATCATTCGCGACCTTGCCCAGCAGGAAAGCTTGGCAGTTCTGATGATTTCAGACGATGTGCCGGAGCTGGTCAGCAACTGCAATCGCGTTCACGTCATGCATGACGGCCGCTTCGTCGCGCAGTTCGAAAGGCCATCCCTGAGCGAAGAGAAAATCAACGACAGCCTGAAGGCGCTGAAATAGGGCAGCCAGATGAAAGGCTTGAAATCCACAGAAGTCGTCATCGCTTTCGTCCTCGTTCTGGTCATGGTGGTGATTGGGCTGATCAACCCGGCCTTTTGGGGCGTGGGAAACCTCTTCAGCCTCGCCAAGTCCAATGTCGTCATCGGCATCATGGCGCTGGGCGTGCTGCTGATCATGATTTCCGGCGGTATTGACGTCTCGTCGCCCGCGATCGGGGCGGCCGCTCTCTACATTACCGTGCGCACGATGGTCGCGCTCGAATACGACGGCGTGCTCTTGCCGTTTCTCGGCGCCTGCGTGATCGGAGTGGCGATTGGTTGCTTCAACGCCTTCGTCATAGACCGGTTCAAGATGATCCCGCTGATCGTGACCCTGGGAACCGCGTCCATCGTGCGGGGCCTGATGCTGGGCCTTCTCGGCACTTCGATCGTCAACATCAACAAGATGCCCGAGGGCTTGATGGCCTTCGGGAGCATGAACATCGCCACGGCAACTGCTGCCAATGGCGCTATCGTGGGTTTGACGGGGATGATCCTGGTCTATGGCGGGATCGCCTTCATCATGCACTTCGTGCTCAAGCACAGCATGATCGGTCGCTCGATCTACGCTTACGGCGGAGATCCGGAAGCAGCCCGCCGCGCCGGCGTCAACACCCGTGGCACGATCTTTTTTGTCTATTGCACGGCTGGGTTGCTGGCCGGCTTTGCCGGTCTGCTGCACAGCTCCATGATCTGGCAGGCCAATCCTCGCGATTTCATGGGGCTGGAGCTCGATGTGCTCGCCGCCGTCGTGCTGGGCGGGGCATCGATCTTTGGAGGACGAGGGTCGGTGATCGGGACCATGATTGGCGTCTTCACTTTGGTGATGGTGAAGAACTCACTCATTCTCATGAAGATCGATACCACCTGGCAGCGCGTCGTCGTGGGCGCGATCCTCATTCTCGCCACTGCAATCACCGCCTGGCGCGACCGCAAGAAACTGGTTTAGGGGGAGCAAATGGCGGCCGAGGTGGCGAGGCGGAATTTGGTTCGGCGTCTGCTCGACGAAGATGCCTCTATCTTTCAGTTGGCGATCATCACGCTGGTCATCTTCGCACTGATGGCGGCGTTGAGCCCCGACAAGTTCCTGCGCTACTACAACTTCGAGTCCATCACCTACGTGATGCCGGAACTCGGCATCCTCTCAATCGCCATGATGGTCGCAATGCTGACCGGCGGCATCGACCTCTCGATCGTCGGTGTTGCGAACCTGGCTGCGATCACCGCGGGACTCTACCTGCGTCAACCTGGGGTTCAGGAGGTCACGGCTGCGGGCGGTGCAGGCATGGTCCTGCATACGGTCGTGGCCGTGGGCATAGCGCTTTCGGTGGGTCTGGCCGCTGGCCTTATGAACGGCATCCTGATCGCACGCCTGCGCATCATCCCGATCCTGGCGACCCTTGGTTCCGGTCAGGTTTTCGCCGGTCTTGCGCTGGTCCTCACCGGCGGCCCCGCTCTGGTCGGCTTTCCGGAAACCTGGAATTGGCTGGGCACCGGAAAGCTGCTCGGTGTCGCCACCCCCTTGTGGGTGCTGATTTTTGTGGCTGCCATTGTCGCCCTCTTGCTGCGTCACACCCACCTCGGCATCAATCTGATGTTGATCGGGACGAATGCGCGCGCTGCTGTATTCGCGGGCATCAGAAGCTCGCGAATGATCCTCTACTCCTATGCGTTAACGGGCGTCATGGCTGCGATCGCGGGGGTCTTGCTCTCCGGCCGAACGAACGCCGCAAAGGCCGATTTCGGTGCATCTTACCTGCTTCAGGCGGTCCTTATCGCGGTTTTGGCGGGTACCAATCCGGCGGGCGGAAGGGGGAAGGTCGTCGGTGTTCTGCTGGCGCTTTTGGCGCTCATGTTCCTCTCCTCGGGCATGCAGATGATGCGCGCGTCCAATTTCATGATCGACGCCGTCTGGGGCGGTTTTCTGATCCTGGTCATAGCTCTGAACTATCTGAGAGCGCGCAAATGAAGCCTTCATCACAAGAAACGCAGATCCACCTGTCTCCCAGCTTCTTTCCCGAGACCGGCGAGAGGCTGCTTGTGGAGAATGAGGCCTTCACGGTTGCAGCTTTCCGCTTTCCCTCAGGGATAGAGGGGCTTCGGGTCGAGAATAGGCGCGGGCATATTGTCATCCTACCCTGGTTGGGGCAGATGATCTGGGACGCCGTCTTCGACGGATGCCGATTGGGGATGAAAAGCGGGTTCCGTTACCCCCGCAAAGCGGCCTCGATTCTCGATACCTATGGGGCCTTCGCCTACCATGCGGGCGTGCTCCGCAACGGAACGCCCAGCCCCCAGGACACCCACCCGCTCCACGGCGAGATGCCGGTGCAGCAGATGGACAGCGCTTACCTTGCTGTCGGCGGGTCGGGCGACGACGCCTACCTGCGCGTGGGTGGAGAGGTGGAGTATGTAAAAGGCTTCGGGCCTCACTACCTCGCGTGCGCAAGTGTGCAGCTCTCGGCGCGAAGCGGGCTTTTGGATGTCAGCATGGAAGTGGAAAATCTTTCCTCTTCGCCCATGGAACTGATGTACATGCTCCACGCGAATTTTGCCTTTGTCGCGGGAGCCACAATTCATCAGCCGGCCCCCTATCTTCCGGAATCGACCGTCGTTCGCCAGGCTGTTCCCAGCCATGTTGCGCCCTCTCCGGAGTTCCTTGCGTTGCTGGACGACCTGAAGGAACAGCCCGAGAGAATGCGACAGCTCGACGAGCCTGAGCTCTATGACCCTGAACAGGTTTTTTACGTCCGGAAGCTGAAGCGAAACGCAAACGGCGTCACACGGCTCGCCATGGAGTTGCCGAATGGGAATGCTTTTTCCGTCGCTTATCGTCCGCAAGACTTCCCTCACTGTGTCCGATGGATACTCAACGGTGGCGATGCGCAGGTAGCTGCTTTTGCGCTGCCCTCAACCTGTGAACCGGAAGGCTATACGGCCGAAAAGGCCAAGGGGCATGTGCGCATGCTAGATCCGGGCGAGAAGTGTCGTTTTCCGGTTCGCCTCGGCTTCTTGGCGCGATCAGAGGCAGCTGCCGCGATCGCCGAAATTCAGGCTCTCGACAAGGACTGAAAGCATGAGTGTTCAAGCACGAGCCGGGCGCGTTGCGGTCGTCGGCTCGAACATGGTTGACCTGATCACCTATGTCACGCGCATGCCGTCGCCCGGAGAGACGGTAGAGGCGCCGAGCTTCGAAATGGGTTGCGGTGGAAAGGGTGCCAATCAGGCCGTTGCTGCGGCCAAACTCGGGTCGCAGGTATCGATGATCACCAAGGTGGGTGATGACCTGTTCGGCGAAAATACGCTGCGCAACCTTACGTCCCATGGCATCGACACGCGCCACGTGACCGTGGCAGCGGGGGAGTCTTCTGGGGTTGCGCCGATCTTTGTCGAGGAATCAGGTGAGAACTCCATCCTGATCGTGAAGGGCGCCAATGCCGATTTGCTGCCCAGGGATGTCGACGCCGCGGAAGAAGTCTTGCGCGAGGCCGACCTTATTCTGATGCAGTTGGAAGTTCCGTTGGAAACGGTCGGCTATACCGTAAAGCGCGCTGCCGAATGGGGAGTGCCGACCATCCTCAATCCCGCTCCGGCCACTCCGGAACTGGACGTGGGTGATCTCTACAGTCTCGGATACCTCATCCCCAATGAGAGCGAGCTGGCGCTTTTGTCAGGGATGCCAACTGCCAACCAGGATCAGATCGTTCAAGCTGCTCGCAGCCTGATTGGTCGGGGCGTTGGGACCATCATAGTCACCCTTGGTGGGCGCGGGGCCCTGCTGGTGGACAAGGATCAGGTGACGCCCATCGACCCTGTGCGAGTGACAGCAGTGGACACAACGGGTGCCGGCGATGCCTTTATCGGGGCGTTCAGCCATTTCCTTGCGGCCGGGGCCGCAACGGAAGAAGCGTTGAAGCAAGCCTCGCGCTATGCGGCCCATTCGGTCGGCCAACGCGGCACCCAAAAATCCTACGCTTCTGCCGAGCAGTTCGAGGCCTTCTGCGAAGGTCTAAGAGCTTCGGCATCATAAGGGAATCTCATGTCAGAAACTGGTGGCCGCAATCCGGGCACTTCACTGGAACGAGGCTGGTTCGAGGACGTCCAAGTCAATCGCTCTGCGGCAGAGCGCCGCGCGGCGGGATTGGCGGCGTCTCGAACCGTAAAGAAGCAATATCAGGCTGCCTGGCTGCTGCGTGCGATCCAATGCATCGACCTTACGACGCTGGCGGGAGACGATACGCCTGGTCGCGTGCGACGGCTGTGCAACAAGGCGCGGCAGCCCGTTCGGCAAGACATTCTCGATGAACTGGGCGTTGGCGACATGGGGCTGACGACCGGCGCCGTCTGCGTCTATCCCACCATGGTCCCCCATGCGGTAAAGGCCCTGGCCGGGACAGGGATCCCGGTAGCTTCGGTCGCAACCGGTTTTCCCGCCGGGCTGACTCCTCTCGAGCAGCGCCTGGGCGAAATCCGCTATGCGGTCGAGCAGGGGGCGTGCGAAATCGACATTGTCATTACGCGCCAATATCCTTTGCTGGGCGAGTGGCAGGCCCTTCATGACGAGATCCGCGCCATGCGCGAGGCCTGCGGTGACGCGAAGATGAAGGCAATTCTGGCGACGGGTGAGCTCGGTACCCTTACCACTGTGTATCGCGCATCGATGGTGGCCATGCAGGCCGGCGCCGACTTCATCAAAACCTCTACAGGCAAAGAAACCGAAAACGCCACTTTGCCGGTCTCCTTGGTCATGCTCAGGGCCTTGCGCGACTATCGCGATCGCACAGGGCATCAGGTTGGCTTCAAGCCGGCCGGCGGCCTCCGGACCGCAAAGGACGCCATGAACTGGTTGGCCCTCATGAAAGAGGAACTAGGGGGCCCGTGGATGGAGCCAGGTCTCTTTCGCATCGGTGCTTCTTCGCTGCTCGCCGACATTGAGCGGCAGCTCGAACATCACGTCACCGGCCGCTATGCCAGTGCCGCACATCATGCCTTGAGCTGAGGCCGAGAGATGAACATCAAGGACATCATGGCAACCATGGATTATGGGCCGGCGCCGGAAGATGCTGGGCCTGTCGCGGCCTGGCTGGAGGCTCGCGGGCGCGCGTTTGGCCACTTCATCGACGGTAGCTTCCGCAATGTGGAGGTCGCCGATTCCATTGTCGAGAATCCGGCCAACGGTAAAGTACTCGCCCGGATCGCTATTGCTGGCGAGGCGGAAGTCAATGCCGCCGTGGCGGCTGCGGCAAAGGCATTTCCTGCATGGGCGGCGCTGTCAGGTTTTGAGCGAAGCCGCTACCTCTATGCCATTGCGCGCCAGCTTCAAAAGCGTGAACGCTTCTTTGCGGTATTGGAGAGCCTGGATAACGGGAAGCCAATTCGCGAGAGCCGAACGGCCGATATTCCGTTGGCCGTTCGCCACTTCTACCACCACGCAGGGTGGGCCGCCGCGGCGGAGACGGAATTGGCCGAGCAACAGCCTCTCGGCGTGTGCGGGCAGATCATCCCGTGGAACTTTCCCCTCCTGATGCTTGCATGGAAGATCGCTCCGGCGCTTGCGGCAGGGAACACGGTGGTTCTCAAGCCTGCCGAGTTGACGCCTCTGACCGCCTGCGCCTTTGCAGAACTTCTGGCAGAAGTCGGTCTGCCGAAAGGGGTGGTGAACATCCTGCACGGCGGGGCCGAAACGGGTTCCTTGATCGTGCGCCACCCAGACATCGCAAAGATTGCCTTCACGGGGTCCACGGCAGTGGGGCGAGAGATCCGTCGAGCGACGGCCGGATCGGGAAAGCGGCTGACACTCGAGCTTGGTGGGAAGTCGCCCTTCATAGTGTGCGCGGATGCTGACCTCGACGCTGCGGTGGAAGGTGTCGTCGAGGGCGTCTGGTTCAACCAGGGGGAGGTTTGCTGCGCCGGCTCGCGCCTCCTCGTTCAAGAGGGAGTAGCGCCGCGCTTCCTCGAGAAGCTACGCGCCCGCATGAATCGCCTGCGGATAGGCGATCCACTGGACAAGACGACGGATGTTGGCGCAATCGTCTCAGCCGGCCAGAAAAAGCGCATCGAGAGCCTACTCGAGGGAGCGATGGCGGAAGGCTATGACCTGGAACAGACGGCGTGCCGACTTCCCGACAAGGGCCACTACATAGCCCCCGGTCTGTTTGCCGAAGCCGATCCAGCGGCGACGGTCTCGCAGGTGGAAATATTCGGCCCGATTGCCGTTGTCACGACCTTCCGCACGATCGATGAGGCGGTGGCGCTGGCCAACAACACGGCCTATGGGCTGTCAGCTTCCATCTGGTCAGAAAACATCAGTGCAGCGACCGAACTTGCAGCCCGGATCAAGGCAGGCGTCGTCTGGCTGAACACTACCAATCTGTTTGATGCCAATGCTCCCTTTGGCGGAATGAAGGAAAGTGGCTATGGCCGCGAGGGGGCGCGTGAGGGGATCGCCGCCTATCTGAAGCCTAAGCGCGGCGAAGTCACCAAGCCCTACGAGGCCCCGGCGGTCGATTTCTCACCGGCCCCGACTCCAGATGGTTCGGCAGATGTCCTCGTAGATCGCACGTTGAAGAACTACATCGGCGGCAAGCAAGTTCGACCCGATGGCGGTGGGAGCTATGCGGTGCGAGACCGGGAGGGCCAGGTGCTGGGGCTTGCCCCCCTCTCCAATCGGAAAGATGTGCGCAATGCGGTGGAAGCAGCCTTAAAACAAAAGGGGTGGGCTGGGAATGCGCACAATCGGTCGCAAGTTCTTTATTTCATTGCGGAGAATATCGCGACGCGGGAGGCCGAATTAGCCACCCTGGTTCAATCCATGACAGGCGTTGGGCGACGGGCAGCCGAGAGGGAAGTGCGGCAAACCATCGAGCGGTGCTTCTACTATGCTGGCTGCGCAGACAAACACGACGGAGCCATTCATGCGACCAAGGCCCGACACCTCACGCTTTCGCTGAAAGAGCCCCTGGGGGTGGTGGGTGTGCTTGCGTCGGATGAAGCTCCCTTGCTCGGCCTGATGTCCATGATATTGCCGCTGATTTCGACGGGTAATTGTGTAGTCGCTGTGCCATCGGGCGCCCACGCGCTCGTTGCACATCCTCTTCTGCAGGTCTTCGACACCTCGGACCTCCCTGGCGGCGTGGTCAACCTGGTGACCGGTGAGCGTGATGTTCTGGCAAAGACGCTCGCCGAACATGCTGCGGTCGACGGCCTTTGGTATTGCGGCACGGGCGAAGGGGCGGCGCATGTCGAAGCGCTTTCGGCCAGCAACCTCAAGCAGGTCTGGACCAATGGCGGCCAGGCGTTCGACTGGAGCGACGATGTGGTTGCGCGCGGCCGCGACTGGTTGGACCGTGCGACCCAGGTCAAGACGATCTGGCTGCCCTATGGCGCGTGACCACCCTGCCATGGAAAGCGAGGTAGCGCTTTGTACTGCATCGGCGTAGATGTCGGCACAGGTAGTGCGCGTGCCGGGGTGTTCGACGGGGCAGGAACACTGCTTTCAGCCGCTAGCCATCCCATCAGGATCTGGCGAGAGAAGCCACTGCACGCCGAGCATTCCAGCGATGATATCTGGGCCGCTGTTGGAGCGTGCGTGCGCCAGGCAATCAGTGAAGCAGCCATCTTGCCGGATGCGGTAGCCGGGATTGGTTTCGATGCCACCTGCTCGCTTGTGGTTCTCGATGCCGATGGTGCACCGCTTTCAGTCAATGCTGAAGGCGACGATGCGCGCAACGTCATCGTGTGGATGGACCACCGTGCGACCGATCAGGCACGGCGGATCAACGCCACCTCTGCAGCGGTACTCGAGTATGTCGGCAGGCGCATTTCGCCAGAGATGCAGACACCGAAATTGCTCTGGCTTGCTGAAGAGCTTCCTAGGACCTTCGACAAAGCCGGGTATTTCTTCGACCTCACGGATTTCCTGACCTGGCGAGCGACCGGGAGTACATGGCGGTCTAGCTGTACGGTCACCTGCAAGTGGACCTATCTGGCCCATGAAGATCGATGGGACGCCAGGTACTTCAGGCAAATCGGGCTCGGCCGGCTGGCAGATGAAGACTTTGAACGAATTGGCAACGATATCCGCCCTCCTGGCAGCCCTATTTCCGGTGGGTTGAGCCGAGCGGCGGCGAGGGATCTTGGCCTGAACGAAGGCACTCCGGTAGCAGTAGGCCTCATCGATGCGCATGCAGGCGCACTCGGGACACTTGGGGCAAAAGGCCTCTACGGCACGATCGAGCAAAGACTGGCTTATGTCTTCGGCACGTCCGCCTGCACGCTGAATGTAGCGAAGGGCGCGATCTTCGTGCCGGGTGTTTGGGGTCCTTACTATGGCGCCCTTCTGCCGGGGCTGTGGCTGAGCGAAGGAGGACAGTCGGCTGCTGGCGCCGCTATAGATCATCTCGTACGCCAGCACGGGCGCGCGGCTGAGGCAGCTGAACAGGCCCTGAAGGCCGGAATGGGCTTGACCGCCTGGCTGACACAGCAGGCCGAGCGCGCGTTGCAAACCCACTCCTTTGCAGAGATTGTTGGCGGGCTGCATGTGGTAGCTGAGTTCCTTGGCAATCGTGCTCCCTTTGCTGATCCCGACGCGCGCGGTCTCATCGCAGGCCTCGATATGGCGCAGGATGAGAGGAGCCTCGTTCGCCTGTATCTCGCCGGCGTCGCTTCCATTGGCTACGGTCTACGGCAGATCGTGAAAACGCTGCGCGAAAAAGGGGCTGACCTGCAACAGATCGTTCTCAGCGGCGGTGCCGGGCGCAGTCCGCTGGTCCGTCAATTACTTGCTGATGCAACTGCGATCCCGATTGCTACCTGCGTCACGCCCGAGCCGGTTCTTCTCGGTTCCGCGATGACCGCATCTGTTGCGGCCGGACGGCAGCCAGATCTGGAAACGGCAATGCAGGCTCTGTCGCAGCTGGATGAAATTACAAGCCCAAACAGGGCGCAGGAGCGCCTTCACGCGATGCGTTACGAGGCCTTCACCGCGCTTCAGTCTGCGGGGCGCGAGCTACGAGAGCTTGAGGGGCAGGGGGAATAGGGCGGACGCTCTGGCGGGGCCCGGCCTAACATTGTGCCGGCGCTGCGTTCTCTTGGGCTACTCGATCCATCGGTGCGAAGCTACGTCACGTCCGTTTCGCTTGGGATCAGGCTGCTGAACCAGGTTTCGGGGTCGTAGTAGGTTCGGCCGGAGCTTGTATCAGTAATGGCGTCGAGGTGGCGCAGGAGAAAGCGGCGGCGTCGCCCGTCTGGGCAGCTACAGATCAACGCCGGCTCACCCCTGTGCTCCACGAGGTCGTGCAGCAGGAACGTCTGCTCGAGAATGCGCCCGCCGGGCAGCCGGCCCTCCAGAAGGACAGAAATTTTTAGGTCTTCGAGATGACGGCGCACCGGTGGCTGCTCCGGAACAGAGGCGCTGGAGCGTGCGCTCAAGCTGAGATCAGGCGCTTCTTCGCGCAATCGCTCTAAGGTGGCTGTCATTCCCATCCTCTCCCGCATACATCCTAAACTTCCTCAGGGGCGGGCGGGAACACCTAACTTCCAATGCAGCCAAAGATCTTGTGCTAGACCGGATCGCGTTTGAGTCAAACGCGTGAATCCGGTCTA
>JAJUFM010000065.1 GCA_029265995.1 Rhodospirillaceae bacterium
GCATGTGGCCGCAGCGATCGAGCACCTCGAGGCGGCAGTTGGGCAGAAATTCGGCCAGCTTCTTCCCCGCCCGTGGTGGTGTCATCTTGTCCTCGGCCCCGATCAGCAGCAGGACCGGGCAGGAAACCTCTGCCGCCAGAACTTCACCGCCCTGCCAGGCGTTGCAGGCGGCCAGGTCGGCGTAAAGCACCCCTGGACGAGCACGCTCCAGCAGGCGGTTGCCCTGGCCGGTTAGCCAGGTGCCGGGCAGCGGATGCCCGCCCAGATGCGCCTGAGCGCCATGAGCCCAGCCGTTGACCATGTCGATCGCTGCCTGCTCATTGGCCTCGGCGGCGGCAAGCAGATCTGGATGGACCGGCATAGCAGGCGCGCAGCCCAATAGTGCCAGGCGCTGTACCCGTGCCGGATGGCGCGCCGCCGCCGTAAGTGCGGCCACCGCGCCCATGGAGTGGCCGACCAGGCTCGCCTTCTCCACCCCTGCCGCCCCGAGCGCCGCCGCTGTCCAGTCGGCGATCTCCTTGATGCTTTGCAGCGGCGGTCCCTCAGAGAAGCCGTGCCCCGGGATATCCAGCGCCAGGACGGCATGATCGTGATGAGCCAGATAGCGGCTCTGCATTGACCAGACGCTGTGGTCCATCCCCGCGCCGTGCAGAAAGACGACGACCGGCAGGGAGGCATCGAAGGGTCGCCCTCCGGTGCCGGCAAAAACCTTGCGCCCTTCGACCGAGAGAGTAAGTCCGGCCCGCCTCATGCCGCCACCCCCTTGCGCGCGGCACGCAACGCCTGCTTCAGATCGTCAATGATGTCATCCGCATCCTCGAGACCGACTGACAGGCGAATCATGTCTTCCCCCACCCCAGCCTGCTTCAAGGCTTCAGGCTCGAGCTGGGAATGGGTGGTGCTGGCCGGATGGATTACCAGAGTTTTCGCATCGCCGACATTGGCCAGGTGGCTGGCCAGGCGGCAATTCTCGATGAAGAGGCGGCCGCCATCCCGCCCGCCCTTCACGCCGAAGGAGACGATGGAGCCGGCACCGCGGGGCAGCAGCCGTTCAGCCAGGGCATGATCCGGATGAGATGGCAGAGCGGGGTGAGAGACCCAGGCCACGTCCTCGCTGCCTTCCAGGAATTCGAGGATCCGGTGCGTGTTCGCCATGTGGCGTTCCATACGCAGCGGCAGCGTTTCGATGCCTTGGAGCAGATAGAAAGCGGTCTGAGGCGCCATGACCGCGCCGAAGTCGCGCAGTCCCTCGGTGCGTGCTCGCATGGCAAAGGCTGCCGGTCCGAATTCCTGGGCATAGTTGATGCCGTGATAGCCTTCGTAGGGCTCGGTCAGGGTCGGGTACTTGTCGCTGCCCGCCCAGTCGAATCGGCCACCATCGACAAGGATTCCCCCCAAGGCCAGGCCATGTCCGCCCAGCCACTTAGTGGCCGAGTGCACGACCAGGTGCGCCCCCAGGTCCAGGGGGCGAAGCAGCCAGGGGGTGAGGAAGGTGTTGTCCACCGCAAGCGGCACCTGATGGCGTTCGGCAATCTCTGCCAAGGCAGGCAGATCCACCACCTCAAGTCCGGGGTTGCCCACAATCTCCGTGAAGATCAGGCGCGTGTGCGGGCGAATCGCCTTTTCAAAGGCAGCGGTGTCGCGCGGATTTACCAGGGTGGTTTCGATCCCGAAGCGCGGCAGCGTATGTGCGAAGAGATTGAGTGAGCCGCCGTATAGCGCCGAGGAAGCGACGATGTGGCCGCCCTGCCCCATCAAGGTGGCGATGGCGAGAAAGAGGGCCGCATGCCCAGAGGCGGTTGCAAGCCCGGCAACGCCGCCATCCAGCGCGGCCACACGCTCCTCGAAAACCGCCACGGTCGGATTGCCGATGCGCGAATAGATGTAGCCGGGCTGCTCCAGATTGAAGAGCGCTGCGGCATGATCCGCGTCCTGGAAGACATAGGAGGTCGTCTGGTAGATGGGGACGGCGCGCGACCCTGTGACCGGATCCGGTTGCTGCCCTGCATGCAGCGCCAGAGTGTCAAAACCTGGGAATTTCGGTCCGGCCATTCTCTGCTCCTTGCCCTTACAGCCGCCAGAATAGCCGCACTCATCCTCACGTCCAGTATCCCCGCACAAGCGCCTGGAGAGAGGCACTGGATCCGCGCCATGGGCGAGCGGGCGCAGTCAAAGGGGTTAGGCAGATCCCATTTTTGTCGCTGGCACCGTCACGAAGCCTTCACCATCTGCAGCTATAGCCGTGAAAAGAAGTTGGGGACGAAGGAACCTTCGCTACCTCGGTCGATTGTCCGCCCTGATTTTTACCCGTTGAGAAGTAGTTGGAGAGGCGCAGATGGCCAAGTGGCTCCGTCCAGGCGAACAACCCAGATTGCAAGAGATGCTCGATGACCCGGTGGTCCGGGTAGTCATGTGCCGCGATGGCGTGGCTCGAGAAGAAGTCGAAGCGCTTGTACACTCTCTGGCTGCTCGTACCGACTGGAGCGGCGCACACATGAGCGGTTCCAGCACGAAGACGGCGTGCGATGAGGCTGACTTATTAGCGGGTTCATTGTGCGCCGCCCGGCAGCAGCTTTCCCAGCTAGAGGCCACGAACGCCTCAGATTAACAGCTGGCGAGCGCAGCAACCTGCTGGTTAAACCATACGAAAATCTCAAGAAAAAGAGAGCCGCTCGCCTGTTTCGCAGGCGGCGGCCCTTGTTTCTCGTTAGCCTTGCCCTGTACAACTTGCCTTCGCCAGTGATGCTACGTTCAGCTTCCCTGACGAATCAAGAGAGAATATGACAAATTCCTACGCAACCGGGAAGTGTCTATTCTCGCGAGACGGGTACCAGCCAAGAATGTGCGCCCTTTTCCAGTTGACCCATCCTGCTGGACGTGGCTTGGAAGTGGTTCCGCCTTACCTTTAGTTCGCAGGAGCGCCGCCGTGCTCGACCGCCGTTTTGTACTAGATAACCTCGAAGCTGTCCGGAAGAACTGTGATAACCGCGGCATCAGTCTGGATCTGGATCGCTTCGTTGCTCTGGAAGAAGAACGCCGGAGCCTGCAGCAGAAGCTGGATGAACTGAATCGCGCAGCCAACGAGATCGCCAAGTCGATCCCGAAAGCCTCGGCGGAGGAAAAGCCGGCGCTTATCGAACAGGGCAAGCAGCTTCGCGCAGAGCGTGCACAGGCAGAAGAAGCACTGCAGAAGACGGCCGGCGAAGCCGACGCGCTTCTCTGGTCCATACCAAACATGTCTCATCCGGAGTCGCCGATTGGGGGCGAGGACGCGAACCTCGAAATCGGCCGGGGTGCGACGCCCCTCCCCCATTTCAACTTCAAGCCAAAGGACCATGTGGAGCTTGGAGAGGCGCTGGATCTGATCGATCTGGAAGCTGGCAGCAAGGTCAGCGGCCATGGCTTCTACTTCCTGAAGAACGATGCTGTATTGCTGGATTTGGCGCTGCAGAGTTTTGCTCTGCACTTCCTCGCGAAGGAAGGATTTCAGCTCGTTTCGACCCCAGACATGGCCCGGAACGAGATTCTTCAGGGCACCGGCTTCGTACCCCGTGGCCCGGAGACCCAGATCTATTCGATCGCAGATAGCGACCTCTCCCTTATAGCCACCGCCGAGATTACCCTGGCGGGCATGCTGTCGGGCGAGATACTGGAGGAGTCGGCACTGCCGATCCTGCTGTGCGGACTCAGCCACTGCTTCCGCACCGAAGCCGGCGCGCACGGGCGCGCGTCGCGCGGCCTCTACCGCGTGCACCAGTTCACCAAGGTTGAGATGTTCGCCTTTACCACGCCCGACGCCAGCGAGGCGATGCACCAGCGCCTGAAGGGTATCGAGTGCAGCCTTTTCGACGCGCTGGGCATTCCCTACCGCATACTCGACATCGCCACCGGCGACCTCGGCGCTCCGGCCTATCGCAAGTATGACCTCGAGGCCTGGATGCCCGGGCGCGGCGATGGGGGCGAGTTCGGCGAGGTTACCAGCACGTCAAACTGTACCGACTATCAGGCGCGCCGGCTGAACATCCGCTATCGCCCGGAAGGCGGTGGCAGACCAATCCATCTGCACATGCTCAACGGCACTGCCGTCGCCACCAGCCGTGCCCTCATCGCCATCCTCGAAAACTATCAGCAGCCGGATGGCACCGTGTTAGTGCCGGAAGTCTTGCGCCCCTACGTCGGCAAGGAGCGCATCACCCCGCGCACGTAGGGGGCGGCCTAGCGCCCTGCCCCGGTCTTGCGCGCCCCCTCCCCTGCACCGAGCGAGTGGGAGGGTGCCGCAGATTGAGGTAGTCAGGCGACCGCTTCTTGCGCGAGAGCTTCTTCGATCGCCTGGAGGGCCGCCGCAGCCTGCCCGCCATCGGGGCCGCCGGCCTGGGCCATATCCGGGCGCCCACCGCCGCCCTTACCTCCAAGAGCCGCTGCGCCCACACGAACCAGGTCCACGGCCGAGAAGCGATCGGTTAGATCCTGGGTCACGCCGACTACGAGTGAGGCCTTGCCGTCATTGACGGCCACCACGGCCGCTACACCGCTGCCGAGCTGCTTCTTGAGGTCGTCCACCATCGGTTTCAGGTCCTTCGGCGGCAATCCCTCAACCGCACGGGCGGCGACCTTTACGCCACCCACGTCGCGAGCCAAAGGCGCACCAGAGGCGGCACCTCCACCCGCTGCCAACTTGCGCCGGGCTTCGGAAAGCTCGCGTTCCAGTCGACGACGGTCCTCCAGCAGGGACTGGATGCGCTGTGGCAGCTCCTCGGGCGGCGTGCGCAGGGCGCTGGAAGCCTCCTCGAGAAGCGCTTCCTGCTTCTCGACCCATTCGAGCGCTCCCGCACCGGTGACCGCCTCGATGCGCCGCACACCGGCCGCCAGGGCTTGCTCCGAAATGATCTTGAAAAAGCCGATATCTCCAACGCGCCGAACGTGGGTGCCGCCGCAGAGTTCAGTAGAGAAGGTGCGTCCTTCGCCTTTCTCGTCGTCGGCTCCCCCCATGGATACGACGCGGACTTCTTCGCCGTACTTCTCGCCGAACAGCGCGAGCGCACCGGCCTTGATGGCCTCATCGGGAGTCATGTAGCGGGTCAGCACTTCCGCATTCGTCCGTATACGGTCGTTCACCATCGTTTCAATCGCAAGGATGTCCTCGCGGGTGAGCGGACGCGGATGGGAGAAGTCGAAGCGAAGTCGATCGGGCGCGACGAGAGACCCCTTCTGTGTCACATGCTCGCCCAACCGGCGGCGCAATGCCTCATGCAAGAGGTGAGTCGCCGAGTGGTTGGCGCGCAATGCGCTGCGCCGCCTGCCTTCCACCCGCAGCTCAACCGCTTTCCCGACCGAGAGCGTGCCGCGAATGACTTTGCCGTAGTGGACATGCAGGCTTCCCACCTTCTTCTGCGTGTCGCTTATGGCCACTTCCAGACCATCCGCCGCGAAAGCGATGCCACTGTCGCCCTGTTGACCGCCGCTCTCCCCGTAGAAGGGCGTCTGATTGGTGATGAAAGCGATCTCAGCGCCAGCTTCGGCGCTGTCCACCTCCTCGCGGTCACGGATGATGGCCTGAACCACTCCTTCGGCGACCTCGCGATCGTAACCGAGGAACTCGCTGGCCCCGATCCGGTCGTGCAGCTGAAACCAAAGCGTTTCGGTCGCAGCATCGCCGGAGCCCGACCAAGACGCCCGTGCGGCCGCACGCTGGCGCTCCATCGCCGCCTCGTAGCCCGCAACATCAACGCTCTTGTTCTGCCCGCGCAGGATGTCCTGGGTGAGATCGAGGGGGAAGCCATAGGTGTCGTAGAGCTTGAAAGCTACCTCGCCGGGCAGATTCGCACCTTCTGGGAGGTTGCTGGTTTCCTCATCCAACAGCTTCAGGCCACGGCCAAGCATGTCCTTGAAGCGAGTTTCCTCCAGCTTGAGGGTTTCTTCGATGAGCGGCTGCGCCCGACCGAGCTCCGAGAAGTGGCTGCCCATTTCCTGCACCAGGGCCGACACCAGCCGCCACATCATGGGCTCCCGGCTGCCCAGCAGGTGGGCATGCCGCATTGCCCGACGCATGATCCGCCGCAAGACGTAGCCGCGCCCCTCGTTCGAGGGCAGCACGCCGTCGGCGATGAGGAAGGAACAGGCGCGCAGGTGGTCGGCTATAACCCGGTGGCTCACCGCGCGCTCTCCATCGGGAGAAACGCCGCTGATCTCCGCCGAAGCTTCGATCAGCGTGCGCATGAGGTCGATGTCGTAGTTGTCGTGCTTGCCTTGCAGGACGGCGGCGATCCGCTCCAGCCCCATGCCCGTGTCGATCGATGGGCGCGGCAGGTTGCGCCGCTCTTTCGGCGTGACCTGCTCATACTGCATGAAGACGAGATTCCAGATCTCGACGAAACGGTCGCCGTCTTCATCGGGGCTTCCGGGAGGCCCGCCGGGAATGGCTTCCCCATGATCGAAGAAGATTTCCGAACAGGGACCGCAGGGACCGGTGTCTCCCATCGCCCAGAAGTTGTCAGACGTGGGAATCCGGATGATCTTTGATTCTGGCAGACCCGCGATCTTCTTCCAGAGATCGAAGGCCTCCTGGTCTTCGGAATAGACGGTGACCAGGAGTCGCTCTGGCGAAAGCTCAAACTCGCGCGTGATCAGGTTCCAGGCCAGCTCGATGGCCACATCCTTGAAGTAGTCGCCAAAGGAAAAGTTGCCCAGCATCTCGAAAAAGGTGTGATGCCGTGAGGTATAGCCGACATTCTCCAGGTCGTTATGCTTGCCGCCTGCGCGCACGCACTTTTGCGAGGTCACGGCGCGCTTGTACGGCCGAGATTCTGCGCCAGTGAAGACGTTCTTGAACTGCACCATCCCGGCGTTGGTGAACAGCAGAGTCGGATCGTTACTGGGGACCAGAGATGAGGAGGCGACCTCCTGATGGCCCTGCTTGACGAAGTAGTCCAGGAAGTGGCGACGAATCTCGTTGGCGCTGCTCATGGCTCAGGTCCGAAAAACTGCAGGGGGAACGGCTCCCCTTCTGGTGAGGCCACCGGAAGAAGATCTGCTCCGCATTAAAAGGACCAGGCCGGATAGAGGCGCCACCTGAAACAGGAGGCTTCAGACTGAAGACGCCATCCGGCCCGGCGAGCGGGCGACCATCGCCGCTCTCGTTCCCAGTGAAATGGCAGCGGAACGACGAGGACGCAAGAGGCCGCGGCGGCGCCGGTTGTACCCTGCTGTCGCGCCACTGTCCATGCAGGGTACACCCGGGGCCTCTGACTGAAATATTGCCTCGCCCGCATCTAAAGAGAAGCTACTTGCGCCGCGGCCGCCAAAGCCGGCTGACGACAGCAGCCAGACCCCGATCAGTCCTCTTCTTGACCTCCCGGCTCGGTCAGCATGGCATCAGCCACCAGGCCCGCATTGGCGCGCACAGCCTGCTCGATGGCGTTGGCCATCTCCGGGTTCTCCTTGAGAAAGCGCCGCGCATTCTCCCGACCCTGACCGATGCGTTGGCCACTATGGGAATACCAGGAGCCGGATTTCTCCACGACCCCCGCCTGAACGCCCAGATCCAGCAGCTCCCCGGTCTTTGAAATGCCTTCCCCATACATGATGTCAAACTCGACTTGGCGGAAGGGAGGCGCAAGCTTGTTCTTTACGACCTTCACCCGGGTCTGGTTGCCGACCACGGTGTCGCGATCCTTGAGCGAACCGATACGACGGATATCGAGACGCACCGAAGCATAGAACTTCAGCGCATTGCCGCCTGTAGTGGTTTCAGGGCTTCCGAACATCACGCCGATCTTCATGCGGATCTGGTTGATGAAGATCACCAAGGTGTTGGAGCGCGAAATCGAGGACGTCAACTTGCGCAACGCCTGGCTCATCAGGCGCGCTTGCAGCCCAGGGAGCTGGTCACCCATGTCACCTTCCAGCTCCGCGCGCGGCACCAGCGCGGCGACGGAATCGACCACCAGGACGTCGACCGCACCGGAACGCACCAGCGTATCCGCAATTTCCAGCGCCTGTTCACCCGCATCCGGCTGAGAGATCAGCAAACTGTCGATATCGACCCCAAGTTTGGTCGCATAGATCGGGTCAAGAGCGTGCTCCGCGTCCACGAAGGCGCAAGTACCGCCGTTCTTCTGGGCTTCCGCCACCACATGCAGCGCCAGAGTGGTCTTGCCAGAGGACTCGGGGCCGTAAATCTCAATAATCCGACCTCGGGGCAGGCCGCCGATTCCAAGAGCAATATCCAGACCCAGCGAGCCCGTAGATACGGTGGGAACCTCGACCACCTCGCGCTGGCCCAAACGCATGATCGAACCTTTGCCGAAGGCGCGTTCAATCTGGCTCAGGGCGGCGTCGAGCGCCTTGGTTTTCTCGGTATTTTCCTTCGTCACTAGCTTCAGCGCCATCTCTGCCATCGGAGGGGCCTCCTTATCCCATGGGCGGGGGAGTCGTCGCAATGGCGAGAAACGTACTCGTTATGTTCTGATCCGGCAATGGGAAAAGAGAACTAATCGGGAACTTTTGAGGTCGAGCCTTCCTGCATCACCTCCTTCACTCGTGCGGCCAGCTGTTTCAGGCTGAAAGGTTTTGGAAGGTAATGTGCCTGTCGCTGCTCCTCCCCAAGCTGCGAACGAAGAGAATCTTCCGCGTAGCCCGATATGTAGATGACTTTGAGTGTCGGTTGCCGCTGCCGCGCCTCGCGCACCAGCGTAGGCCCGTCAATCCGCGGCATGACCACGTCGGTAATCAGGAGGTCGAGCGTCTTCTCTCCCTTTGCCTCCATATCCTGAAGGAATGTCAAAGCTTCCTCTCCGCTGGCCGCCTCGATAACCTCATAGCCCTTATTGCGGAGCGTGGTGGCTGAAAAGGCCCGCACCGCATCCTCGTCCTCGACCAGCAGGATGCAGCCGCGCCCGGTGAGGTCCCGAGGTCTTGGCTTCTCTTCGGAAACCTCTTCGGGCATGGCGTCGGCGTAACGAGGAAGATAGATGAGAAAGCGCGTGCCGACGCCCATCTCGCTTTCGATCGAAATGTAGCCACCGGTCTGCTTGACGATGCCATACACCGTAGACAAGCCCAGGCCGGTCCCCTCCCCCACCTCTTTTGTTGAGAAAAAGGGCTCAAAGACGCGTTCGATATTCTCTGGCGGAATCCCTTCTCCGTTGTCCGCCACTTCCAGCAGTACGTAATCCCCCTTGGGAATGGTATCGCTGATAGCCGGCCGAGGCTGACGAAGCTCCAGGTTGTATGTGCGAATTTGCAAGTAACCAGTCTTTTCCGCCGAGGCCTTCACGATCGAGTCGCGTGCGTTGATCGCGAGGTTGATGATCACTTGATCGAGCTGGCCCTGATCAGCCTTGACCGGCCATAGATCACGCTCGTGCACCACCTCCAGCTCAACCCTTTGGCCGATCAGGCGACGCAGAAGATGCGTAATGTCCTCGAGGATATTGGTCAGACTGAGAATCTTTGGCTGTAAACTCTGCTGCCGCGAAAAGGCGAGGAGTTGGCGAACCAAGCCGGCCGCGCGGTTCGCGTTCTGCTTGATCTGCATGATCTCGCTGAAGGAGGGATCGCCCGGTCGATAGCGCGCCAGCAATAGATCCGAAAAACCGATGATCGCCGTCAGGAGATTGTTGAAGTCATGCGCGATCCCCCCTGCGAGCTGTCCCACCGCCTGCATCTTCTCAGACTGCGCGGCGCGCGCCTCGAAGTTCTTCTTTTCCGTCAGATCCAGCAGGTAGGCTCCCAGACCATCGACATCAGGCAGAGAGCGCAGAACCAGCGACACGATGCGCCGTACGGGCGATCCTAAGCGCAGTTCCAGCGAGGTGCCCGCTGACACGCTTCCCGCGCCCGCCACTTCTTCGAGCGCTGCTGCCAGCGAGTTCCTCTGGCCTGGCTCGATATAGTCTCCCAATGCCTTGCCGGCGGCTTCCTCCAGAGAGCAGCCAAGCAGGCTGGCGAAGGCGCGGTTGCACTCGACAATGCTTCCGGTGGGGCTCAGGCGGGCAACCCCGACGGGGGCTTCCTCCGAAAGTCGCTGTAGCGCACCTTCTACGCCCGCCTCTTCGGCAAGGGCTTCAAGGCGCTGCACGAGCCCAAGAGCCCCTCCTCGCCCCTTAGCCAGCGGAAGCGACGTAACCCGAGCCGACAGCGTGCCTTTGGCGCCGCGCACCAAGTACCGCCCCGAGTGAGGAGCGCCGCCTTCCGCCGGGCTGGGAGTCGCATTGGGAGGGCCGAGAGCTGCGGAAGCCTCGAATAGAAAATCGCAGATCCGTTGCCCGGAACTGAGCATGTCCTGATGCGACCGGCCGAGCCAGCGCGCCAACGGTTCATTGAGGTGGAGCAGAGCGCCTTGTTCATCGACCTGATAAAGGCCCAGTTCAGCCGCCTCCAGAAGATCAGGAGGGACGGAAACAGTCTGTGCACTTGCCCCGGACCTTGACTCCAAGCTCCAGTGGGTGGCTCGGGGTGGGCCGGCAAGCGGTTGGAGGCGCAAAGAGAATTCCCTGCCCTCCAACAAGGACAGGTGAAAGCGCTCCTCCCCCGAAACCCTTCGTTCGCTGGCGGATTGGAGAGCGTGCAACCGGCGTAGCTGCTCCCGATCCGTTCCCAGTGCCTCTTGCAGCCACAACAACAGAGGTTGGTCCGGCTCCGCGCCGAAAGAGCCGTTCTGGCTCGACCAGAGCAGCCTTCCTTTGTCATCCACGATCTGCTGCCAGGCTTGGCGGCCCTCCAGGGCTTGCGCCAGGAGATCACGAGTCACGCGCGCCCTCCGCCCCAGCAAGCGCATCAAGCTGCTCCTCCTCCTCAACCACTTCTGCGAACGCGCTTAGTACGCCCTGCAACCCTGTAGCAGATCAAGTAGCATGGGAAAGGAGAAGCCGGGTAGATAACCCAGCCCTGCCTTGGATTTTTCCTCTGCAATGGGTTAAGAGCGTTCCTCTGGCATGGACCCGGGCTTGATCCGGGTGGCTCTGCCGGCCGCCAATCCGCCGGCTAACCCCTAACTCAAATTCCTGGAAGCCCCTGGGCCATGCCGGCTCGAGGCACGGGATTCGGGCTGCTCATGTTTTCTTTTCCTAACTATCGTTCCCAGTGGACCGGTAACGTTCGCGCCGACCTCTTGTCCGGTCTGGTGGTAGCCCTCGCGCTCATACCCGAGGCCATAGCCTTTTCCATCATCGCCGGTGTAGATCCAAAAGTCGGGCTCTATGCCTCCTTTTCCATCGCCGTGATCATCTCGATCACCGGGGGCCGGCCCGGCATGATTTCAGCTGCCACGGCGGCAACCGCCGTCCTGATGGTCACCCTGGTGCGGGATTATGGGCTGCAATACCTGCTGGCGGCGACGGTTCTGGCAGGCCTGCTGCAGATCGGGGCGGGTCTGATCAAGCTCGGGTCCCTGATGCGTTTCGTTTCGCGCTCCGTCATAACCGGCTTCGTCAACGCCCTCGCGATCCTGATTTTCCTGGCGCAGCTACCGGAGCTTAACCCTGCGAACGTTCCGCCTCTCACCTACCCTCTGGTCGCAGCGGGCCTCGGGATCATTTACCTCTTCCCACGCATGACCAAGGCGGTCCCCTCCCCGCTCATCACCATTATCGTGCTGACGGCCCTAACGATGCTCTTCGGGTGGGAGGTGCGCACGGTCGGCGACATGGGACAGCTGCCCGATACGCTGCCCATCTTTCTGCTGCCAGACATCCCACTCAGCATTGAAACGTTGCGGATCATTTTCCCCTACTCTCTCGCTATCGCCGTCGTCGGCTTGCTGGAAAGCTTGATGACCCAGCAGATCGTCGACGACCTGACGGACACGCCTTCGGACCGAAACCAGGAGTGCATCGGACAGGGCATTGCCAACACGGCCACTGGCTTCATCGGCGGCATGGCCGGCTGCGCGATGATCGGTCAGTCGATCATCAACGTTAAGTCTGGCGGCCGCGGCCGGCTCTCCACCTTTGCCGCCGGCGTCTTCCTGCTCTTCCTGGTGGTCGTCCTGGGCGACCTGGTCGGCCAGATCCCGATGCCGGCGCTGGTGGCGATCATGATCATGGTCTCCATCGGGACCTTCTCCTGGAGCTCGATCAGGAACCTCAGGGAGCACCCCCGTTCCTCCTCCATCGTGATGCTGGCGACCGTCTTCTTCGTGGTCTACACCCACAATCTGGCGATCGGCGTACTGGTGGGAGTGCTTCTCTCCGCCCTCTTCTTCGCGGCAAAAATCGCGCAGATCTTCAAGGTGAGCACGACGATAAGCCCCGACGGCCGCCAGCGGACCTACGTCGTGGAGGGCCAGCTCTTCTTCGCCTCTTCGGAAGACTTCATGAAAGCCTTCGACTTCAAGGAAGCGCCCGAAAAGGTGACGATCGACGTCAGCAAGGCGCACATCTGGGACATCTCTTCGGTGGCGGCGCTCGACATGGCGGTCTTGAAGTTCCGGCGGGAAGGTGCCGAGGTGGAGATAGTCGGCATGAACAAGGCTTCCGAGACTCTCGTCGACCGCCTCGCCATGCACGACAAGCCTGGTGCCATGGAAAAACTGCTGGGCAACTGACGCAGTGGGCTTAGCCGAACGACAGGCGATCTGCCTTGAGGAGACCTGATGATCTTGCAAACGTTGATCGCTCTGGTAGACGGCTCGATCTACTCGAAAAGCGTCTGCCATTACGCCGCCTGGCTTGCCAAGCGCAGCGGGGCTCGGGTCAAGCTCTACCACGTGATCGGGCGTCGCGAAGGTATCGGTCAACAGGATCTCAGCGGCACGATCCAACTCGGCGCCCGCTCCCACCTGCTTGCGGAACTCAGCGAACTCGACGCCAAGCGGGCGAAGCTCGCCCAGGCTCAGGGACGGGCTATTCTGGAGGATGCCCAGGCGATCCTGCAGGCAGAAGGCGTCGAGGTGGAAACCCGCCTGCGCCAGGGGGACCTCGTCGAGACGGTCATGGCCAAGGAACAGACTGGCGACATGATCGTGATCGGCAAGCGCGGCGAGGCGGCGGATTTTGCCAAGCTGCACCTGGGTTCCAACCTGGAACGGGTGGTTCGCTCCAGCCACAAGCCGGTCTTCGTGGCGAACCGTGAGTTCAAGCAGATCACGAAAGTGCTGCTCGCCTTCGACGGGCGACAGTCGGCGTCCAAAGCCGTCGACTTCCTGGCGCAGAGCGGCCTGGTGAAGGAACTGCCGCTCACCCTCGCCTATGCGGGTGAGAATACCCGGGAGATCCGCCAGAGCCTTGAGCGGGCACGAGCGACCCTCGCCGCAGCTGGCCGCGAGCCGGAAATCCTGGTGGAGAACGGGCGGCCAGAAGCGACCCTCGGGCGGCTGGTGGAGGAAGGAGGCTACGACTTGCTCGTCATGGGGGCCTACGGCCACTCGCGCCTGCGCAGCCTGCTGATCGGCTCAACCACCTCCGAGACGGTGCGCAGCTGCAAGGTGCCGATCCTGCTGATGCGGTGAGGCTACCCGCCGCCGACCGATTGGTGTGGCCTCACCCAATCCAGGGAAGCGCCGGACCCTGCGGGACTATACCGGCCGGGTTCAGGGCTTTGATGGAGTAGTAGCCGCGCTTGATGTGGTCGAGGTTGACCGTCTCGCGCACCCCCGGCACCACCAGAATCCGCTCCAGATACGCGCTTAGACGGGGATAGTCGACCAGGCGGCGCAGGTTACACTTGAAGAGGCCGTGATAGGCCGGATCAAAGCGAACCAGGGTGACGAAGAGGCGGATATCGGTTTCCGTGAGTTGCTCGCCAAAAAGATAGTCCCGCCCGTCCCTCAGGCGCGCTTCGAGCTCGTCCAGCGACGCGAAGACCTCCCTGAAGGCTTCCTCATAGGCGACCTGTGTGGTCGCGAAACCCGCCCGGTAGACGCCGTTGTTGAGCCCTTTGTAGATCCGGGCGTTAAGCTCATCGATCTTTTCCCGCAGCCCCTCCGGATAGAGGTCGAAGGTCGGGTCGGCCAGATCACCGAAGCCGCTGTTCATCATCCGCAGGATGTCGGCAGACTCGTTGTTCACGATGGTCCTCAGCTTCCTGTCCCAAAGCACTGGAACGGTTGCACGGCCGGAAACGGCAGGATCCGCGCGGGTGTAGATCTGGTGCAGATAGGTGGCGCCGTTCACCGCATCCCGGTCAGCACCCGGTCCGAATCGCCATCCCTCGTCGGTCATCACCGGCTCCACGACGGAAACGGAGATCACCTCTTCCAGCTTCTTGAGCTTGCGCCCGATCAGAGTGCGCGAGGCCCAGGGGCAAATCAGCGCAACGTACAGATGGTAGCGGCCGGCTTCGGCCTTGAAGCCGCCCTCGCCCGTTGGGCCTGGCTTCCCGTCCGGCGTTACCCAGTTTCGAAACGTCGAGGTCTGACGGACAAAGCCGCCCTTCTCGTCCTTTGCTTGAACCGGTTGCCAATCGGCAACCCACTTGCCATCAACAAGCATACCTTTCTCCTTACTCCAGAGTGAGGACGATGGCCGCGGATCTCGATCCGCGGCCGGGCTGACCTCAGCTGCGCTTGCGCTGGAGCGTGTAGATGCCGTCCCCGAGCAGAGCCTGAACGATCAAGGCAACGGCCCAGAAGGCGGGAAACTCCCAGCCGCCGCCCTCGTTCGAGAAGAAAAAGCCGGCAGCACCGTGGGGCGCATAGATGGAACCCAAGAGCACGGGCACCAGCGCTAGGGAGACCCAGCGCGTGGCAATACCCAGAAGTAGGGCGATACCGCCAAAGAGCTCCGCCGCGATCACCAGATAGGCAAGAACGCCGGGAAAGCCGAGGCTTTCAAAAAAGCCGACGGTGCCGGCTGGCGTAAAGATCACGAGCTTGAGCCAGGCGTGGGCAAGGAAGAGGATGCCCATCGAAACGCGCAGGATCGTCGCCGCAAGGTCGGCGTTGGCAACTCCCTCCACCGCTGATGAGCGGATTGGGAGCGAGGCGGATGCAGTCGTGGAAGTCATCTGATTTCTCCTGTGAAGAGGGCTGTATTGCTGTTCTAGATAACAAGCTAGCACCGGCCCCTATTGGAGATAATCCAGCGCATTGGAAGTTTACTGCTTCCAAAATGGAAGCTATTGTCTGGGAGACTGCTCGGCTTGTGGATCCGCTTCCCAGGGCGGCGCGCCGCGATAGCGGTTCATTAAGGAATCAATGAGCGCTCTTACCTTGGCCGCGAGATGGCGGCTGTGTGGATAGAGGGCGTGAACCTCGTAGGGCGCCGTCTCGAAGGCAGTCAGCACCTGAGTTACCCGGCCGGCCCGCAGCGCGTCAGCGGCCACAAAGGCCGGAACGCAGGCGAGCCCCAGCCCCGCTTCCGCCGCCAACAAACACGCTTCCGCGTTGGAGTAACGGATGCGACCGTCGACGGGGAGTAGCTGCTCGGCTCCGTCGATCCGGAAGGGCCAACGACCGCCTTCGCGAAAGTTGCTGTCCAGGATGCAATCGTGGTCGCTCAAATCTTCCGGACTTTGGGGCTCGCCCCTCTCCTTCAGGTAGGACGGGGCGCCAACGACCACGATCCGGACCTCGCAGAGCTTGCGGCTGATCAGGCTGGAATCCTGCGGTCGCCCCACCCGAACCGCAATATCGAAGCCTTCATCTACCAGATTAACCACCCGGTCTGAAAAGCTCACGTCCAGTTGGATTTCTGGATAGGTGCAGGCAAAGTCGTTGAGCGCCGGGGTCAGCTCCAGGGCGCCGAAGGTCAAGGGTGCGCTGAGACGCAGCCGCCCCCGCGGCGAGCGCGAGACGTTGCGCACCGAAAGATCTAGCGCCTCCAGTTCCTCCAGCAGCGGCTTCAGGCGCTCGTAGTAGGCCTGTCCGGCTTCGGTCGGGGAGACGGCGCGGGTGGTCCGGTTGAAAAGACGCACCCCCAGTTCCGTCTCTAGCCGTGACACCAGCTTCGAAGCCTGCCCAGAACTCGTGCCGAGGCGGGCTGCAGCACCCACGAAGCTGCCTGCTTCCATGACGGCCACGAACATGCGATCACAGGCGAGCCGATCCATCTTCCCCTCTTCAAGCTGCGGCACCTCGGACGAGACCCTCTGCTGGCAGCAGAGGACATCTGGCTATATAGACGTCTCACCCTCACCCTGTCGCCTTCACCTGCTTGCGAAGAGCTATGTCGTTCCGCTTCTGGCGTCGTCTCCGTCTTGCACCCGGGATCACGCTAAACCTATCGAAGTCTAGCGCTTCTCTGTCCTTCGGCCCGCGAGGCGCCAAATACACCGTCGGCCCCCGCGGCAATCGCTTCACGCTGGGTCTTCCGGGCAGCGGCCTCTTCTACACGGTTCACAAACCCTGGGGCCGGGCGAAGAAAGCAACGGCAGATCGGCTCAAGCTCGGCTTCCTTGCGCGGCTGACGACACCTGCCAACGAGCGCAGTTTCGTCGAAGGGCTGCGGGAGCTCAACGAGACGCGGCAGGAGGCAGCGCTCGCAGCGCTCGAGCGCGCGGGAGAGTTACCAGACGCCGCCTGGCTTGCGGGCATGCTGCGCCTGCGCCAGGAGGAGTATGCGGCGGCTCGCAGGCATCTGATCCGGGCTCTGGCCGGGCGGAGCGATCTGGGCAGTCTCTTCGCAAAGTATGAGGTGGAGGCGGAGATCACCCTGCCGATTACCGACACCATCCTCGCCCACGTTGGTCCGCGAGAGAGGGGGACGCGTCTGGCGCTCGTCGAAATCGCTCAGGAAACTGGCGAGGCAGAGGAAGCCCTGGAACAACTCGAGCAGCTTTTGCAGATTGCGCCTCAGGATCCGGTCGTGCTGCTGTCCTTCGCCGAACTGGCGCTGGACAGCCCTGAAGACCGGGAGCTCATGGAGCAGGTCATCAGCATGACCTCGGGCGTCCCCAACGAGATCCCGATCGATACCGCCATCCTCTATTACAGAGGCCGCGCCCTTACAGCCCTGGGCCTGCCCGAGGCGGCCATCGAGGTGTTCACCCTGGCGAACCGCCGGCGCAAGGACCGCCCGCCGGCATTGCTCCACCAGATCCGCTATGAACGCGCGCTGCTCTACGAGCAGGTTGGGAGGAGGGCTCAGGCGCGTAAGGAGCTGGAAAAACTCTACGCCCTCAACCCCGATCTCGAGGATGTGCGTCAGCGGCTGGGGTTAGCCTAGACTTCAAGTATCAGCCAGAGCCAGCCGCGCCGAAAAATATACTTTGATTGGCAATTCAAACTATCTTCTTCTGTCTGTTGCCCATGCCTCAAGCCTTATCGTCTCCCCGCGCCCGCTTCGGCGTCGTCTTTTCACTGCTTGCCCGCCGGAGCCATCAGTCTGGACGCCGATCGCCGTTCTCGTCGTCATGCAGTGCACTACCGAGTTGGTGATCGGCACCAACTACGGCGTCGGACAGATGCTGGTGACGCCAATGGCCCTGCTCATGACGTCTCTCGCGGTTTCGAGCGCTGCCGGCACCGCCATGGTCTCGGAACGGGTGCTGCACGCCCTTCTTGGTGTCACCGTCGGCCTCGGCATCGCCGTCGTCCTGTCCTCGATCGACGACCGGGCCCACTTGGCACGCGTTCATGCAGAGCGGCTGGAGCAGCAGGGCGGTAGGTAGGGGACAAGCGCGGTGTCACCGAAGCAGCTGCTCGATATGATTGATGTAGACTGGATTCACGCGGCTGACCGTACCTCGTCGCAATTCAGATCAAACGCGATTCGGTCTAGAAGCGCCCACCCTCAAAAAGGCTCTAGTGCTCTGCGGCAAGCGTCGCTGATAAAGGCCCAATTCCCAGTGATGGGAAAGGGCAGAAATTCTTTTATTTCTATTACTTAGAAAGATCAGTGGTAAGAGGGGCAAAACCCCGGGCAAAAGTTTTGTCGGTGCCTCACTTGAGGTTGTCGCGACGCGTGGTTCTGTGATTCCCTCTGGGTATGGGGACAGCGGATCTCGATCTGGACAAGATTTCTGATGCGGAGCTGAAAGC
>JAJUFM010000208.1 GCA_029265995.1 Rhodospirillaceae bacterium
CTGCCCCGTCCGGCCCTGGAGCTCACCCAAGCAGCCCAGGCCGGCGCCCTGGCGGAAGCGCGCCGCCTCGACGAGGCCTTTCAGCCGCTCTGGCGCCTCTTCCGCGAGTTCGGCAGCCTGCGGGTGGTCTATGCCGCCGCCAACCTCCTGGGGCTGAGCGACGCCCAGCCGCCCCGTCCCCTTCTGCCTCTCGAGGCCCAAGAACGCGCACGGGTCGGCGCGGCGCTGGAGGCACTGGGCGAAGGGACGGGCTGAGGCCGCGGGCTTCCTGCCCCGCCTGTCATCCTGAACGCAGTGAAGGAACTTGAGCCGTGGTCGCTGTCCCCGCACAGCCCATCGAGATTCTTCGCTTCGCTCAGAATGACGGTGGCGCGGAGGGGCCATCTCGCGCGCAGCTCACGACGGCGGCGACGGCGCCACCTTGGGCGGCAGGTGGAAGGCCTCGCGGAAGCGCAGCGCGGCCTCGCGGTCGCCGGTCACCTGTAATCCCGCAGCGGCCAGCTCCTCAAAAGGCACCTTACCGTAAATGGCAAAAGCCATGGGCTGAGCCTCCGGCGCGGCGAAGATGAAGTCGGGTGCTTCCGCTGCCCCCCGCGCGACAAAAAGATTCTCCCCTGCCATCTCGACACGGAACTCCTCCGCGCCGATGGCAAAGTTGGCGCGAATCGCGAGCCCTCTAGCTTTCTCGGCGTCGAACATCGTCCGCAGGCTCAGCATCAGGGAGGCGGCAGAGAGCGGCAGTGTGGGATTGTGGTGGGGCGAGCTGGCGGCCCAGCGGCCGAGCGCCTTGATCGCCTCCTCCGCCCCATAGCCCCAGGGGGTGAGTTCATAGAGCTGCACCGCAGCCGGCGGTGGCAGCTGGCGGCGCTGCAGGATGCCTGCTCGCTCCAGCCCCTCGAGCCGCTCGGTAAGGACCTTGGCGCTGATGCCGGGGAGCGCGGCGCGCAGATCGGTAAAGCGACGCCCGCCGAACATCAGCTCCCGGATGATCAGGAGCGACCAGCGCTCGCCTACCAGCTCCAGGGCAAAGGCGGTACCGCAGGCATCCTTGTACCACCTTCCATGCAGACTGCTCGACTTTTCAGTTGCGTTTTGTAACGACATAGTTTCTTTTTGTAACTACAGTTACCTTGCTCGGCAAGAGACAGGATGGAACGGGAGGCAAGTTTGCCCATGGCCAGGATGATCTTCGTGAACCTGCCGGTTGTCGATCTCGATCGCTCCAAGGCCTTTTACGAAGCCTTGGGCTTTGTGAACGAGCCGCGCTTTACCGACGAGACGGGCGCCTGCATGCGATGGTCGGAAACGATCTGCGTCATGCTGCTCACCCACCCGAAGTGGCAAAGCTTCACCTCTCGCCCTATTCCTTCTTCGGATAGCAGCGAGGTCATGCTGGCGCTCAACTGTGACAGCCAGCAGGAGGTCGATCGGCTCACCGATGCCGCCGGTCGAAATGGGGGCATCGCCGACGTGAACCCGGTGCAGGATCTCGGTTTCATGTACAGCCGCAGCTACACCGACCTCGACGGCCATCTCTGGGAAGTGCTGTGGATGGATCCGGCGGTCGCGAGCGGGGAGGCGGAGGTTCCGCC
>JAJUFM010000131.1 GCA_029265995.1 Rhodospirillaceae bacterium
GAAGGGTCACGCGGCCGGGGTCGCTCGACGGCATTCAGCAGTATTTCGCTGTGGACTTCGATGACGACCTCTACTTCGACACCTCTCCCTTCAGCCCCAGGACCCACTGGACCAATCGGCTGTTCCGGGTGCCCACGCGACACTGCGAGGTCGGGGATACCATTGCCTATAGCGTCAGCCTGAGCGACCTTCTGCGCTCCAACACCTGGAGGATAGAGCTGCTGCCACCGTCTGCGCCGCAAACAGAGCTGGCGCCGCTGCAGCTACAGGAAGCAACCTGAGGCGAGGATGCGGCCTGGCTGAAGCTACTGCTTGACCGGCACGGTATAGTTCAAGGCCATGCGCCCCCCATCGGGGTAGATCGTCTGGCCCGTGATGTAGCTCGCATCATCGCTCGCCAGAAATACGGCCACCGAGGCAATCTCCGAGGTTTCGCCGACGCGCCCCATGGGCGTACGTGAAAGGATGCCTCGCATCTTCTCCGGATCGTTCGCGACCGCAGCAAAGACCTCGGTGCGGATAGAGCCCGGTCCGATGCCGTTCACCCGAATGCCCTTGTCTACCAGGGAAAGGGCCATCGCCTTGGTCAGCTGATTGACCCCGCCCTTGGCCACCACATAGGGCGTGATGCTCGGTATGGCCAGGACGGCATTCACCGAGGACATGTTAATGATGGCGCCCCCGCGCCCTTGAGTGGCCATTTGGCGCGCCGCCGCCTGCCCGGTCAGGAAGACGCCCTTGAGATTTACGCGCAAGACACGGTCGAAGTCTTCTTCCTGAAGGTCCAGAAAATCGCAGGCATGCACAATCCCGGCGTTCGCAACCGCGATATCCACGCTGCCGAATGCTGCGACGGCTGCTTGAATCAGCTCATCCACCTGCTTCTTGTCGCCAACATCGCAGGCGACAAAGATTGCTTCTCCCCCTTCCGCCTGTAGCTTCTCGGCAGCGGCCTCGCCGCGCTCTGTGTTGACATCCGAGAGCACCACCTTCGCACCTTCGCGTACGAAAGCCTCGGCGCATGCCAATCCGATGCCTGCAGCAGCGCCGGTCACCACTGCTACCTTATCCTTCAGCCGCATCTACCGGTCCCTCCATGTGAAGCCGAGCGCAGGCTGCCACGCGAAGTAAGGACACTCAAGGCCGCTGAAGCGCGCTAATCCTCCTCACAGGCTACCGCTGCAATTGCCTACGCACGCGCGGAAGCATCTCCGGCAAGTCGTCCGAGATCATCCCCACTCCGGCCTCCTGCGCCGCAGCGCCCAACACCCAGGCACCCGCCGCCGCGGCATCAAAAGCCTCCATCCCCTGGGCAAGCAGGCCGGTGACAAGTCCGCTCAAGACGTCCCCCGTCCCTGCCGTTGCCAACTGCGGCGGCGCGTTATCCAGAATGATCGCCCGCCCATCCGGGTGCGCCACGACCGCGTCGGCCCCCTTGAGAAGAACTACCGCCCCGCTTCTCTTCGCGGCCTGGCGCGCCCGCCGCAGGCGATCGCCCTGAAGGTCCGGAAAGAGCCTGGCGAATTCTCCATCATGAGGCGTCAGAACTGTCTTCTCGCTCAAAAGCCCGAACAACTTTTGCGCCTGGTCGCTGAAACTGGTGAGAGCGTCGGCATCTAGCACCGTCGCGCGACCGGCATTCAGGATCAGCTGAACGTACTCCCGGGTTTCGGGTCCCGTGCCGAACCCGGGGCCCACCAAAAAGGCATTGAGCCGGGCATCGTCCAACAACCTTTCCAAAGCCCTTCGATCCGGGCAAGGCCGCACGATCAGGCTGGGGGAAGCGAGCTGATAAACTGTCGCCGCTTCCGGTGGTATCGCCAGGCTGACGAGGCCGGCACCAACCCGCAAGGCCGCCCGCCCGGCGAGCCGCGCGGCCCCGGTCATGACCTTGCCTCCCAAAATCACGGCGTGACCAAAGTGATACTTATGACTTTCCGCCGTTCGAGCAGGCCACTTGGACAGCCAGAGATCCGGATGATTGCGATGGCAGTCAGGTCGAATGGTGTCCAGCACAGAGGCCGGAATTCCGATGTCTTCGACCAGGAGTTCTCCGCAAAGCCGACGGCCAGGCAACAGAAGGTGTCCCGGCTTGGGCCTAAAGAAGGTAACGGTGAGATCCGCTTCTAATGCAAGATCACCCATAGCCTCGCCGCTGTTGCCGTCCAGGCCGCTCGGCACATCCACGGCCAGCACGGGAATCTGATCTTCATTGACAGCCTGTACCACCGCCGCCGCGGCACCTTCCAGAGGCCGTGAGATGCCTGCGCCAAAAAGGGCGTCTACAACCAGGCTTGCCCCCTCGAGCAGTTCCGTGCCGAGCGGCTCGATGGCGCCCTTCCAGCGGTTGGCATGATAGGCCGCGTCCCCCTTCAGGCGTTCGGGCTCGACGAGCAGGGCAACCCGAACCGGCCAGCCTGAAGCTGCAAGCAGGCGAGCCGCCACAAAGCCATCTCCGCCATTGTTCCCGGGACCGCAGAGAACCGCGATATGCCCTCGGTTCTTGTGATCGGCCCAGCGGGACACCAAGGCCTGGGTTACGGCCTGACCGGCGTTTTCCATCAGGTCGACGCCGGCAATGCCTTTCAGGGCAGCCTCCTGATCTGCACGATACGCTTCCTCGACGGACAGCAAAGCCCATTGATGCGCTGACATGAACCTTTCCTCGAGTGATCTTTTCCTGGCCTGTTCCACAGTCACTCTACACCTTGAAAGGCTATAGGCAGTCGATCAGTGGGGGCGTAGCGGCAGGATCAGGTGGATCGTCCGTCGCACCACTTGGTTCCTCCCATTTTCGATAAGACCTCGTCAAACCCGCAAAAGGCTGGACGATCTCGTAGGCCCCTACTGCCCCGGCAAAGCACCCCTGCCGCCTGCAACAGTATCTTGTAAAGGCAATAGTCTGCCCACAAACTGCCGCCACGAACCGAAGTCGATCGCCAGCAGCTTTTGCGCGGGCAAGGCGCAGCGAACCAAGAGAGACTGAGTGACGACACTGGAAGCTCGACTATGGGAGCTTGATGGTCGAAAACGAGCCTATGAAACCTCGCCCTTCTAACGATCCTGCGCCCGGGACCTCCCCTGAAAGCGATGACCCCTTCGCCCGCTTGGAGCGGCGACCAGGCTTGCTGGGTCGGCTACGAAACTGGTTTCTCGCGGGAATCCTGGTCAGCGCGCCGGTTGGCATCACGATTTGGATCACCTGGAGCCTCATCGACTTCGTGGACAACCGGATCCGGCCGTTCATTCCGGCGCGCTGGGATCCGGACAACTACCTGCCATTTTCGGTGCCGGGGCTGGGAGTTCTCCTGGTCCTGACGGTGCTGGTGTTGATCGGGATGTTCGCCGCCGGGCTGGTGGGGCGCTGGCTGATGCATTTGGGCGAGCGAGTGCTGGCCCGGGTGCCAGTCGTGCGCTCCATCTACAGCGCGGCCAAGCAGGTGATGGAGACGCTCTTTGCCGACCGCTCCCGCGCCTTTCGGGAGGTGGTGCTGGTGGAGTATCCCCACCGTGGCACCTGGGCGGTGGCCTTCGTAACCGCGCAAACCCGCGGCGAGGTACGTTCGAAGCTGCAGGATGAGGTGATTTCGCTGTTCATGCCGGCGGTGCCCAATCCCACCACCGGCTTTCTGCTGTTCGTGCCACGCGCAGAGGTCCGCCCCCTCGACATGACGGTGGAACAGGGCCTCAAGCTGGTCATCTCCGGCGGCATCGTGACCCCGGAGGTGGCGGCAGCAGCCAGCACCGGCGGCAAGACAGGAGCCGGCACCGAAGCCGTCACGGCGCAACCCGAGGTTCGCCTGCAGCCCCAGCAGGCGCCTCGCCTGGGATTGGTGGCGCGTTTACGCAACTACCTGCTGGCCGGCATCCTGGTGACCGCGCCGGCGGCCATCACCTTCTGGCTGGTCGCGCAGTTCATCAGCTTCGTGGACTCCCGGGTAAAGGCGCTGGTGCCAGTGGCATGGCAGCCCGAGACCTACCTGCCGATCGGCATTCCAGGTCTTGGGGTGGTGATCTCGGTGGTCGCTCTCACCCTGATCGGCATGTTTGCCGCGGGGATCCTCGGGCGCTGGTTCCTTCGCACCTCAACCTGGGTATTCCGGCGCCTGCCTTTCGTCGGCTCGCTCTACAGCACCCTGAAGCAGTTGGTGGAGACGGTGCTGGCCAGCCGTTCGGAAGCCTTTCGCGAGGTCGTGCTCTTCCCTTACCCGCGGCCCGGCTCCTGGGCACTCGGCCTGGTTACCGGCAAGACCGAAGGTCAGGTACAGGATCTTACTGAGGAGGAGGTGATCAATGTCTTCCTCCCGACGACCCCTAACCCAACGTCCGGCTTTCTCCTGTTCGTCCCGCGCAAGAAGACCATCCCGCTCACCATGGGCATCGAAGAGGCCATGAAGATGATCATATCAGGCGGCCTCATCGTGCCGCCTTACCCGGATGCCGAGCCGGAAGACGTCATGCCTGCGCCAGATCTCGTTACTACAGAGACGGGACCGCCTCTTCACCTCGAGCAGGATCGGTAAAGCAGGATCGCGTCGCGTTAAGCGTCAGCAGACATTCTACGTCAGTCGCGCTGGCCTTCTTGCCATCTCTGCGCCGCCAGCTGCCCATCAACGCGTGCGACTTTCGTCTTGGGTTTTGCCGTTCGCCAGAGCGAGGCCGCTATCGCCGTGGAAAGAATGGCAACCGTGATAAGCAGCGACCAAAGCGGGTCGACGTGCGCAATCCCAGCAAGGTCACCCACCAGAATCTTCCCGCCAATAAACACCAGCACCACAGCAAGCGCGTGCTGGAGGTAGACAAAACGCTCCAGAAGAGCGGAAAGGGCAAAGAACAGCGCCCGCAGGCCGAGGACCGCGAAGAGGTTGGAGGTGAAGACGATATAGGGATCGGTGGTGATGGTGAAAATCGCCGGTATGGAATCTACCGCGAAGATGGCGTCTGCCATTTCAACGGATAGAAGCGCCAGAAACAGAGGTGTTGCGAAGAGCCTCGCATGACCACTGTGCGGGTCCGGCAAGCGCACAAAGAACCTCTGTCCGTGGACCTCCCGCGTCACTCGGCAGTGGCGATGAAAAAGCTTTACCAGCGGGTTGGAGGCGACGTCATAGTTTTCCTCCTTCGCCGTCAGCATTTTCAGCCCGGTGAGCACCAAAAAGCCGGCGAAGAAGTAGAGAATCCAGGAAAACTCTGCGACCAGCGTGGCGCCGACGCCGATCATCAGGCCGCGCAGCAGTAGCACTCCTAGAATGCCGTAGACCAGGACCCTGTGCTGATAACGACGCGGAATCGCGAAGTAGCCGAAGATAGCAGCCATCACGAAGATGTTGTCGAAGGACAAGGACTTCTCGATCACGAAGCCCGTCCAGTAATTTATCGCTGCGTCACTACCAAACTGCAGCCATACGAAACCGCCAAACAGGATCCCGAGAAGAATATAGAAGGCAGATAAAAGGAGGCTCTCGGTAAAACCGATCGCGTGCGGCCGACGGTGCAAGACTCCAAGGTCGAAGGAGAGCAGGCCAAAGATGAACGTGAGAAATCCAAGCCACATCCAAAGCGGCTTGCTCAGCACTTCAACGAAAAGGAATTCCATGTATATGACACGCGCCGGATGCGCTACACAGCGGTTCCGACATCACGAGAGATCCGGCTTCTCTCGCCAGAGGGGCCCGCAACCGCATGCTGCTGTGCTACATAAGCCTCAGAATCGCGAAGACAAGCAGGAATTGGGCAAAAAGGTGACAGCGTGGCCGCGAGCCACCTTCCCCAGACCTCGATCAGCCTTGATATGAGGCCGTGCTTAATCAGCCCGCTGGCGTGCCAGGGAGGCAAGCGCCGCATCGCGTAGCAAGGCTGTGTCTGCGTCTTGCAGCATCATCCGGTAGCCCTTCTGCTTGAGCTGCGCCAGCGAACGGCCGGGATTGGCGATGCCGCCCAGCAGACGACCCGCCCTTTCACAAGCCTCCTCCACCCGCGCGACCAGGTCTTCCACCTCCGGCGCATCCATGCGGTTGAAGTAGCCGGCATCTGCGGCCAGGTCGTTGGGGCCGATGAAGAGCACATCGACGCCCTCTACCGCAGCGATGGACTCGATGTTGTTGACTGCCTGAACCGTCTCGATCTGACAGATGACCAGCAGCTCCTCTTCTTCGAAGCGCCTGAGGTAGTCATCCAGCTGCAATCCGTAGCGCGTAGCGCGCGCGACACCGGCGGCAATGCCGCGTCGGCCGCGCGGCGGATAGCGGCACGCCGCCACCACGGCTTCCGCTTCCGCCGCGTCGTTCACCGACGGCACCATGATTCCCCGCGCGCCCGCATCTAGCACGCGCTTGATGACCGCGTGGTCATTCCACGGAACCCGCACGACCGGCACGCAAGGCGTTCCGCGCATGGCCTGCATCATGCTGACACACTCACCGACGGAGTGCGGCCCGTGCTCCATATCGAGTATCGCAAAATCGTAGCCGACTTCGGCCAGGAGTTCGGCGACGGTCGGCGATCCGAGTTCCAGCCAAACTCCCAGGGCGCCCTGCCCTGCCTTCATGCGCAGCTTCAGTTCGGCTTGATCAGTCACTATCAAGGGCTCCTTAGGCGATTGGTGCAGTGAGCGGAGAGGTCGCTCACCGATTCAGATTTCCTTGCCGCGGTAGCCATCAAGAGAGTAGCGACCGCCGCCGCGGGCGACGAAATAGAGATTGACGGCGGCCCAGATCAGCACAGACTCGGCGCCGGACCAACCTTGCTGCCACACGATCCCATGAGTATAGGCGGCAACTGCAAGTATGATGAAGGTCCCAAGCGCCGCCAGCCGCGTAAAGAGTCCGATAAAGAGCAGAAGGCCGCCGCCAAACTCGGTTACTGAAAGCGCCACGGACCAGAAACCTGCAGGTACGAACCCCAGTTGCGCTACCATGTCCGTAGCACCGAACGGGTTGGTAATCTTCGGCCAACCATGAACCATCAGGGCTGCTCCCGACAGGAGACGCAGAATGGTCTCGGTGACCGGCCTCATGGCATTGTAAAGGCCTGCAAACATTGGGATGTAGTAGCGCATAGCGACCCCCTTCTTTTCTGCGGCTGAAGCGCCCCTGGCAGTAGCACCCCCCGTCTAGATCAGATCCGCCCCAAAATAAATCGGATCCTGCTTCCGCCTCTGGAGCAGATCGCGCCAAATCAGATTCACGAAGTGATCCGATTTGGTGCGTGAATCTGCTCTATCTATTTGATGTAGACCGGATTCACGCGTTTGACTCAAACGCGATCCGGTCTAGCACAAGATCTTTGGCTGCATTGGAAGTTAGGTGTTCCCGCCCGCCCCTGAGGAAGTTTAGGATGTATGCGGGAGAGGATGGGAATGACAGCCACCTTA
>JAJUFM010000157.1 GCA_029265995.1 Rhodospirillaceae bacterium
CCAGTCTCAATGCTACTCACCTGCCCGCCGCCGGACACCCGCTCCGGCCGCTTCCAGAGGATGGGCGCGTAGCTCAGCGGGAGAGCACTACGTTGACATCGTAGGGGTCGCTGGTTCAATCCCAGCCGCGCCCACCATCCAAGCCAAGGACTTAGCAGGCTGAAACGAAGTGCTCTTTAGGTTCAATGAACCGGACGGGCCTCGCAGCCGTGCTCTTCGCCCTAGCTTCCCCCGCCTCCGCCGAGCCCCACCCGCCTCTTGTTGCGCGTTGATCTATCTCTACTCGCCTAGGTCGAGCATCAAAATAGCTTCGAGGCGTCCCAGAACCTCGCACAGCGTCGCTTGATCGGCTGAGCTGTGGAAGCTCGCGTTCCGGGACAGCCAATCGAGACTGCGAAGCTGATCTGACAGAATGACGCCACCCAGCTTCGCGCCCCGCGGTACCTTCACCTCGAAGGGGGATCCCTTTACCTGATTGGTAAGGGGACAGACTAAGAATAAGCCCGTGGCGATGTTGAAGTTTTTCGGAGACACGACGAGGGCAGGCCGACGACCAGCCTGCTCTCGTCCTGAATGCGGCGTGAAGTCCAGATAGACGAAGTGGCCTCTGTCCGGCTGATAGGCCCCGCTCACCTACCAAACCTCTTCGCCTTGAGGTTCACCCCAATCAGTCTCCTCGTGCCGATGCTCCGGCTTCATCTGCGCCAGCAGATCCTTGAGCGCATAACGCTTACGTGCCGGCGTCATGACGATGCTTTCGCCCTTCAACTCCAGTTTGATCTCATCACCTACCTTCAGGTGCGCACCTTCAGCGATTGCTTTGGGAATGCGCACGGCGATACTGTTGCCCCAGCGGCTTACCGCTCCTCGCATTGGCTCTCCTTTCCTGCATCCCGCCCCTCCCATGACCTTCTTCTTGTTGGGCCAGCGGGGGCATTACATATGCGATACAATGTAGATACGGCGGGTTTGTGCCTTACGCAAGAGCTCCTTTAGTCGGATCAGCTCCATCAAATGGCTGAGCATGCGAGTAGGCCCCGGGTCGCTGGTTCAATCCCAGCCGCGCCCACCATCCAGATCAATAGTTTAAGGTTCAGCGCACCGAATGGGCCTCGCAGCCGCCCATTCGCATTGCCGCGATCATCCTTTCATCTCCAGCGATCGCCAGCTCCATGAAGAGGCGCTCGCGTGTGTCCAGGATGTCTACGAAACGGATGCCTTCAAACTTCAAGATCTTCGACGTGCTCGCTGTGACCAGGCCAATTCCGATCCCTCCTGCGACAATGGCGAGCTGCGAGTGAACTCGAGGGGCGCTTGCGACCACATTCAAGGTTCTTCCCTGTTCGAACGCCAGTCGTTCGATGGCGCTCATCAATGACGGGCCCTGTTCGTAAGGGAAGAGGACGAAGGGCTCGCCAGCAATCTGCGCAAAGGTAATCTGCTCGCTGTGCGCAAGCGGATGATCGACAGGCAGAGCTGCGACAAGCGGGTCGCGCCCAAGCGAATGGAGGGGGATGTCCCGGTTTCCGATCGGCGGATGTAGCAAACCGACATCTATGCGCCCCTCCAGCAATGCGGCTTCTTGTTGGGGCGTGGTCATTTCCATCAGTTCTGTCGGCCGCCCGGAAAGCACTCGCAGAAGACGCTGCAGCGCGCCGGTCAGGGCAGCACTGACAAAGCCAATGCGCATCACCGGATTGCCTTCAGCTATGCGCCGGGCCCTGGTTTCTGCGCGCCTGAGGCGGGCGAGCACATCCTGCGCTTCCTCGGCCAAAACGCGGCCCGCCTCCGTTAGCGCCATTCCCTTTGGCAACCGGTGAAACAACACGATACCGAGATCATCTTCCAAACGTTTGATCGCTTGGGTGAGTGGTGGCTGCGACACATTCAGCCTCGCGGCGGCGCCACGGACCGAACCTGCATCGGCGACAGCAAGGAATTGCCGAAGGAGCTTGTGATCGAGCGCGAGACGAGACATGAGCCAATTTTACGCGATACACAATCCAGATCAATTGCGTTGACAAGAGTATTGGAAGGCTATCGCACGAGCGTTCATCTTGGGGTCGAGCCAAAACTCACTTCGAAGCGAACGTCATGCCGATTCGAGACTCCAAGACCGCAATACTTTCATCCGCCTTTTTCGCCGGCTGCATGGTAACCGCCCTCGCCGGAACGGCGGCGGCCGAGGTCGTCCGTAAAGATATGACGGTGTCTTCGGTTCCGGGGATCGACATTTTCATGCGACAGGTGCGCGACGAAGACATCGAGACACGCCGTGGCCCCGTGCTTCTGTTGCACGGGGCGCGTGTCGGCGGGCTCGCATCCTTCGACGTGGATGTTGATCAGATGTCGCTGGCCGAGGACCTCGCGGAAGCAGGGCACACGGTCTACATCGCCGATCTGCGCGGCTATGGCCGATCATCCTTCCCGCCAGAGATGGAGGGCGATCGTTTCGCTTTCCCGCCCGCCGTACCGACCGCGGAAGCCGTCGAGGATGTCAAGGCGGTGCTCGATGAAGTCGCGAGGCGCCACAATGGCGAGGCGATTGGCGCGATGGGTTGGGCCACCGGCTCACATTGGCTCGCCGCGACAGAGGCGGCCTATCCAGGCTCAATCGATTATCTGATCTTCTACAATTCCGTCTACGGCGGAGAGGGTGACTGGCCGCTGACCGAGGACTTTGCCGCGCCGGGCGAACCAGCGACCTTCAATTACGACAAATTTGGAGCCTACCGCCTTTCGGACGCGGGAAGCCTTGTGGGGCGCTGGATGGAAGCCGAAGGGATCAGCGAAGTATTCATCGATCGTTACGTCGAGTTAGCGATGGAGGGCGACCCAACTGCGGCCGAGCGCGATCCGCCAAGCTTCCGTCATCCATCGGGCCCCATCGCCGACACGCTCAAGGCTGTCAATGAAGCACCGCTTTATGACGCCGGAAGAATCCGCGCCAACGTGCTGATCCTCCGTTCGGGCGAAGACTTCTGGTCGCGTCCGGTGGATGTAGAGACCATGGCGCGCGACCTGACAGCGGCTGGTGATGTCACGCTACATGAGCTGCCGGGTGCATCTCACTATGTGCATCTGGAGCCAGGTGAGGGACGCACCTCCTTCTTCAAGGTCGTGACCGATTATCTGGCTGACGGGGCGTTGGACGAGTCAGGAGGACCATCGTCCAACGAGAGCTGATGCCTCAGGTTACGAATAGCCCCTTGATCCAGCCTAACGTTCTCGCACCTGTCGCAGGGGCCGCTTGTTCAGTCCCAGCGGCCCCCACCATTCAAGCCGGACTACTTGAGCGTCTGGTCTCCTAAAGCGGCCTTCCCGTTTAGTGGCGCCCCACTCGTATCACCCTTTTGCCGAAGTTCTCGCCCTTGAGAAGCCCGATCAAGGCGGCTGGTGCCTTCTCCAGGCCGTCGATGATTTCTTCGCGGTACTTGATCTTGCCACTGGCCACCCAGTCGCTCATCTGCTCGGCGAACTGAGGATAAAGGTGGCCAAAGGTGTCAAAGATGATGAAGCCCTGCAGCCGGAGCTTCTTGCGCAGGATTTCACCCATCAACCAGCTTAAGCGGTCCGGCCCCTCCGGCAAGGAAGTTGCGTTGTACTGTGAGATCAGCCCGCACACCGGCACGCGAGCGTGATCGTTCAGAAGCGGGATGACCGCATCCAGCACCTTGCCGCCGACATTCTCGAAGTAGACGTCGATACCCTCGGGACAGGCCTTGCCGAGTTGCTCCGCAAAGTCGGCTGCCTTGTGATCGATGCAGGCATCGAACCCCAATTCCTCGATCGCGTAGGCGCACTTCTCCGGCCCACCAGCGATGGCGACAACCCGGCACCCCAGCAGCTTGCCGATCTGGCCGACGGTCCCGCCCACCGGACCGGTGGCCGCGGCCACAACGAGTGTCTCCCCGGCCTTGGGGTCACCGATCTGCGTCAAGCCCGCCCAGGCCGTGAAGCCGGGCATCCCGAGTACGCCCAAGGCCCAAGAGGGATTCTCCGGGGACTTCCCGAGATTGGTGACCCCCGTTCCATCTGAAAGAGCGTAATCCTGCCAGCCGTTGTAGCTGAGCACCCAATCACCCGGCGCGAAGCCGTCAATGTTCGAAGCGATTACCCTTGCGACCGTGCCGCCCACCATCACGCCGCCGATTTCGACCGGCGGAGCATAGGAAGGCCCCGCGCTCATCCGTCCTCGCATGTAGGGATCGAGGGACAGGTAGACCGTTCGCAGCAGCATCTGCCCGGCCGCGGGCACGGGAACATCACTTTCGATCAGCCTCAAGGTGTTCGCATCAGGCATCCCCTTGGGGCGCTCGGCCAACACCAGCTGGCGATTGATCCTGTCGGTCTGGGTCATGGTCCTGCCTTCAACATGGAAGTGAGAATGAGGGGCTCAAGAATCCAAGCTGGGCCCATCGCCTGCACGGTCAAGGGAAAGCGTAGCGTCGTTCCAACCATGAAAGAACCAATCGGTTGAGTTCCTTTGGCTTTTCCTCCGGTGTCCAATGCCAGCAGTCCGCGAGAAGGTGCCTGTCGAGATCTGGCACATAGGCCTCCATGCCCACGGCCATGCTCGGCCTTAGAACAACGTCGTTGGCGGCGGAGACCATCAGGGACGGCACGCGGATGGTCTGATCCATGTCGAGGCCCGCCTTCCAGTTCCGGGAGATGTTGCGATACCAGTTGATCGCCGGCGTAAATCCTTTCTGCTCGTAGTGTCTGACGTAGAAATCGAGTTCGTAAGAGGTCAGGACGTTGCTGCCGGGAAGCGGCTCAGGCAAAGGGCGCCCATAGTACTCCATGTTCGCTGCCGCAGGCGGTAGGCGGTCCCAATCCTCGGGCGTTCCCAGGTTCTTGCGCAGCGCGCCACGCAGGGTACCGCGGATATCCCGGTTCATCGCCTTGTCGGCTGTGTGCTCCTCCTGGAACAGCAACACATACATCTGGCGGCTGTAAACCTCGCGCATCTGAATGATGGGATCGACAGCCGGATCGGCAACAAAGGACCTGCCCTCTGGCAGCACCGCCGAGACCAGGTCTCGGTGTAGCCAGAGCATCCAGTGAGGGATGTGCGGCGTGTTGAGAGAAATCACGCCGCTCACCCGTTGCTCGTAAAACAGTGGCATCTGCCAGGCCAGCAGGCCTCCCCAGTCGTGCCCCATGAAGATCGCCTTTTGCACGCCAAGTGCATCGAGCAGTCCAGC
>JAJUFM010000164.1 GCA_029265995.1 Rhodospirillaceae bacterium
CGAGCTGCCCGATCATAGCCTGGTGGATCCCGACAACCGTCGCCCGGTCGACTTCTCCAGGCGCCGGCAGCTACTCGAGAAGGTAAAGGGTCTGCCGGCCCATCAAGTCATGAGGGACTGGCGGGCCGGGCTGCCCAAGTTCTGGCTGACCCACCGTCTGCTGGCAGCGCGGCGGCAGCATGCCGAGATATTCGCTCGTGGCACCTACGAGCTGCTGATGGCGGAAGGAGATGAGGCCGACCACGTTCTGGCCTTCGCCCGGGTGCTCGACAAGGGGCCTCGCATCATCGTTGCGGTTCCGCTTCGGGTTTCGAGGCACCTCGATCCCTGGAGCCCCTCCTGGCTTGCTGAGGCTTTCGCGCAAACCTATTTGAAGCTTGAGGGCGGTCCCTTCACCGGCATTAACGGCGCCAGTGTCCAGGGTACCCGACTGTCGCTCGGCAGGCTGTGGAAAAACTTGCCGATTGCGGTGCTTTGCCCCCACCCGTGACTTGACCGCTCCTTAGCGATAGGTAGAGTGCCGCCATCACTCCTGGGAAAGCGGGCGTGCGCCTTGTCGCATGTCCCCGCCCGTGCTTTGCGCGGGACTACCGGGACAATTCGAAACCGCTCAAGCGAAGGAACAGCGCATGTCGAAGCGCCTCAAGTCAAAGTACAAGATTACGCGCCGTCTCGGCGAAAACCTCTGGGGCCGCCCCAAGGATCCCGTCAACCGCCGCCAGTATGGTCCCGGCCAACACGGCCAGAGCCGTCGCCGCAAGCCGTCAGACTATGGCACCCAGCTGAGTGCAAAGCAGAAGCTGAAGGGCTACTACGGCAACATCGGTGAAAAGCAGTTCCGCAAGTACTACGAGGAAGCCACGCGCCGCCGCGGGGATACGGGTGAGAACCTTATCGAGCTGCTTGAGCGGCGGCTGGACGCGGTCGTCTATCGCGCGAAGTTTGTGCCGACGGTTTTCGCCGCGCGGCAGTTCGTCAACCACGGTCATGTGTTGGTGAATGGCAAGCGCGTTAATATTCCTTCGTATCTGGTGAAGGACGGTGACGTCGTTGAGGTCAAGTCGAAGAGCCGCGAAATGGTGCTGGTTCTCGAGGCAGTTAACTCCGCCGAGCGCGACGTGCCCGATTACATCGACGTCGAGGACGGCGGCATGAAGGTAACCTACCTACGCGGGCCAAAGCTCGCCGACGTGCCCTATCCGGTCCAGATGGAGCCGAACCTCGTTATCGAATTCTATTCGCGCTGACCGGCCGGCAACCAGCAGGCCCGTTCGAGGATGCACCCCGCGGCGAGAGAGGTCTCGCCGCGGGGTTTCTTGTTTCAGAAGCCGTGTGCGCCTTGCTGGATAGTCTGCTACGGCACTCGCGCAAGCCTGAGGAAAGAGATCTGCGCGCGCCCATAGACGCGCCTGTCTAGAAGCTCAAAGTCCTCAGGTACCTCCTGCAACTCCTTGCGAGAAGTCTCGACGATCGCGAGTGACTCGCCCCCCAGCCAGCCCGCGTCACGAAGCGCCATCAAGGCTGGAACGGCAAGATCCTGATCGTACGGCGGATCCATGAAAACAATGTCGCAAGGGCTGTCGGTGGAAGGCGGTTTTAGGACGCTTGCCTTTAGTACGTGAAGCGATCCCGGCGCACTGATCCCGTCGACATTCTGACGCAAGCAGGAGAGCGCACGCGGCGCCTGTTCAATAAAAAGGATGTCAGAGGCGCCACGTGACAGCGCCTCGAGACCTAGAGCCCCGCTACCTGCAAAGGCATCGAGCACACGAGCGTCCACAACGGGATTTTTTCCATCCGTCAGCCGTCCTGCCTCAAGGATGTTAAACAGGGCTTCGCGGCTGCGATCGGATGTTGGACGAACATCCTGCCCCTCCGGCACCTGCAGCCGCCGCCCTCGATACCTACCGCCGACGATGCGCATGAGAGCCTTTGCCGGTTTTGGCGCGCCCCGCTTGGCTGCTAATGATGGAAGAACCCAATTGCTCGCGAAGAACCTTCGCAGGGACCTCCTCAACATCCCCTTCGGGGAGAGCGCCAAGCTGAAAGGGCCCATAGGCTACCCGCATCAGGCGATTAACTCTGTAGCCCAAATGTTCACAAATTACCCGGATCTCTCGGTTCTTGCCCTCCCGCAAACGGAAGGTCAGCCAGGCATTGCTGCCGACCTGATTATCCAGTCGCGCCTCAATGGAACCATAGGAAACGCCATCAATCGTAATGCCTTGCGATAGCCGAGCCAGCGCTTCCTTATCCACCCGCCCGTATACCCGCACCCGGTATCGCCTCAGCCAGGCGGTCGTCGGGAGCTCCAGGCGCCGCTTCAGGCCACCGTCATTGGTCAAGAGAAGCAGCCCCTCGGAATTGAGGTCTAGCCTCCCGATCGGCATGACCCGGGGTAGGCCCGGCGGAAGGCGGTCGTAGATGGTGGGGCGGCCTTGCGGGTCGTGCGCTGCAGTCAAGAAACCTTTGGGCTTGTGAAAACGCCAAAGCCGCGTTGGCTCAGGTTCGGAAAGGAGTTCCCCATCTACGGTAACCCTTTGACCCTCCAAGACGCGGATACCCGGCTCCGTGACTGTCACGCCATCGATTTCTACCCGGCCTTGCTCTATTAGCTTTTCTGCCTCTCGCCGCGAACAAAGCCCGGCGCGAGACATTACTTTGGCGATTCTTTCGCCGGAAACTTGATCGGACACAGAATTCCTCTTAGGGCCTGGGCAATGGGGCGCACTCTACGTTCTATGCCGAGGGGCATGCACGCGCTGGCCGACGGAAGGAAGCCGCGCGGCTACATGCGTCCCTCATCGAAATCAGCGCAGGAGTAACCGAAGGCATCCAGTGCTTCAGCTAAATAGTCGGCCAAGTTAGGAATGCCCAGAAGATAGTCCACAGTGCGCTCATTCTGACGATCGGCAGCAGCTTCCGTCGCCTCGTCCCATTCCTGGTGCGTAAAATCGCCACGACCGACCCAGGTCAAGGCGACCAGCTCCACCTTCTCCTCCTCGGACAAGCCTTCGATAAAGCCTTCAAGCTCTTCCTGAAGCGGGTTCGCTTCCAAGGCTTCATGCCCATCTAGTTCATCAAAAGCCTCTTGATGGTCGAGGTCGAAGGCATCGACATCTTCCTCGTCTTCCGGATCCTCAATGAGATCTTCCTGCTGGAGTTCTCGCACCCGCAGGATGATAAAGCAGACTTTGTCAGGGTTGATGTGCAACATGACTTCGTCCTCTTCGCTCCGGCGCGTGAGCAGCTTACAGAAATGGGGTAACGTGAAGCTTGATCGAGCGCAACGGGCCTATGCGCCATGAAAATGAATAACAGCCCAATGGCTCAGGCTCTCCACCTTGCAGAAACGGCAGCCCGCTTGGGAGAAGTGCCTGTTGGCGCCGTGGTCATAGAGCGAGGGAGTGGAAGGCTCGTTACCGCTACGCATAACCGCGTAGAAGCGGATCATGATCCTACAGCCCATGCGGAAGTCCTTGCCCTGCGTGAGGCTGCGGCCTTGCTTCGCACGCCGCGGCTGGTCAACTGCGATCTCTACGTCACCCTAGAACCCTGCCCTATGTGCGCGCAGGCCATTGCCTTTGCCCGGATCGGTCGCCTGATCTTCGGCGCCTACGACCCTAAGGGGGGCGGGGTCGAGCACGGAGCGCGCATTTACGATCAAGCGACCTGTCATCACCGGCCAGAAGTGATCGGGGGCATGAGAGAGAGCGACTGCGCTGCTATGCTCCAAAAGTTTTTCCGGGCACGTCGCTAGAGCGTGTGAAAGATACATTCCGTCTAGCGGCGGGCTTTCGGGTAATAGCGACGATATTAGAAGAGTAGGTTACCGCGAATTATTCCCCATTCAACCCTAAGGGTTCTAAGCATCCGAACCCGTTTCTTTTAGCCTCCAGACGTTGTTTGCCTGTTAATGAGCTGGAGGAGAAGCAGGGATGGGGCTGCGGGTCCGCGTGCTGACCCAGCTATCTGAAGTTGAGGCACTGACGCCTGCCTGGAACACGCTCGTGGAGGGAAGCGCTTCTGCGACGAGCTTTCAGACTCCGGCCTGGTGTTTGGCGGTGATGCGGAACCTGTTTCCTGAGAAACCTTCCAGGGCACGTATAGCTGTTGTGGAAGATGGGAAGGGGCTGATTCTGACCGCGCCTTTGGCGATAGCTGCGCGCAATGGGGTGAGAATGCTGCAGTGGCTCGGCGAGCCCCTTTCAGCCTATGGAGACGTAGTGGCCAGACCTGGTTGCGACGTCGCAGCGGTCATGCAGCAGATCATAGATCACATGCAGGCCCGAGGCGATCAGATCGATGTGGTTCACCTGCCCAAGACAAGGGTCGATGCGACGGTAACGCCCTTTCTCAAAAAGTTTGAAAGGTTGCCCTCCACCAACAAGATTGCCCCTTTGATCGATCTGCGCAGATTTCCTGACTTTGAGGCTTATGTTGCCTCACGCAGTTCCAAGGCCATGAAGAGCTACCGCCGCAAGCGGCGTCGCTTGGCAGAAGAAGGGAACCTCGACTTTCGAGTTCACTCGTCTGGCCGTCACGCAGCAGAGTTGGCGCGGGTGGCATTCGATCTCAAAATCCAATGGATGAAAACCCATGGGAAGGTGAGCCGGATATTCGCGCATCCCGCTTTTCTAGACGCACTGTTGGATTTTGTTGGCCAGGAAGGCTCAGGCGCCTTCGTTTCGGCTCTTAGCCTCGATGACCACCCCATAGCG
>JAJUFM010000117.1 GCA_029265995.1 Rhodospirillaceae bacterium
GGTCAAACGAAAAAATGAGGTGATTTCAAAAAACGCCTCAAAGGGGAAATAACACCGCCACTCACCTGCCCAACGGGAACGCGCTTTTGTGAGCGAATCCCGAGGCTTGGCGTGTTGACATCAATTCATGTGACAGTCATTTTGCCTGGGTCCAGCCACGCTCGCGCCGGAACATTTTCGCCAGTGGCCGTGAGGTTGCCCTCCTCCTAAGAGGTAGGACGCCTCAGCCTCCAGCGGAGAAGTAACAGCGAGAGCGAACGTCGGCCTCGAGGGGCAAGGGTGGGTCGTCGGCCGGATCGTGAAGTAATAGGAGCAGGAGTATCGGGGGACATGACCTCAAACCGGGGGGCCCAAGCCCAAGGCGGTAGCCGCTGGCGATCCCCGCTCGTAGCTGGTGCTGCCTTGTTGATCGTTGGAGCTGGCAGTTTCCTGGCCGTCACCCAGAGCCTTGGCGGCAATCGCAGCCCTCAGGCCAACGACCCTCACACTATAGTCCAGCCACCCGAGGCCACCTCACTCGAGCAGCCCCTCGTCGCGGCGGCATTGCCTGAACTGAACTTCGGCGAAGAGACTATGGCCGCGCCCGTATCCCATGAGATCGATGCGCAACGGGACCCTCTGGCCGAACACCTTTATCTAGGCAGCCTGGCGGTGGGGCTGCGTAGCGGCTCTGGTAGGGGCAGGCTGGAGTCGCCAAAGCGACCCGAGTTGGTGGAAGCACTCGTCGAAGTACAGCGCGGCGATACCCTCATGGCACTACTGAAGCGCGCGGGTGCCGATACCCGAGAAGCGCATCAGGCCATCCAGGCGCTGAGCAGTGAGTATGACCCGCGCCACCTCCGGCCCGGCCAGGAAATTCAGTTGGCACTGCGGGGAGACGATGCTGGCGCACTGGCCGTAGAATGGCTTCGCCTGGTCCCAGACCCTGAGGTCGAGGTGCATGTGCAACGCGAGGCCGAGGGCTATGCTGCCCTGACGGTCGAACGCCCGCTGGAAAGCCAGGACCGCTTTGCTCAGGGCGAGATCACCTCGAGCCTTTTTGCCGCGGGTTCCGCCGCTCAAGTGCCTCACGCCGTCATCGTAGAAGCGATTCGCGCCATGAGCTTCGATGTCGACTTCCAGCGCGACATTCAGCCAGGCACGACTTACGAGTTTCTCTATGAATCCCTTGCGGACGAATCCGGTGAGATCGTCAAAGCCGGGGCTCTTCACTATGTAGCCCTGGGGCTCGGCGAGCGGGAAAGAGCCTTTTATCGCTTCGAAACAGAAGACGGCCTCGTCGACTTCTACGACGCCAATGGTCTTTCTGCGCGTCGCGGCCTGCTGCGCACTCCCATCGACGGCGCTCGGGTGTCGTCGAATTACGGTATGCGCCGGCACCCCATCAAGGGCTACAACCGGATGCACAAGGGGATCGACTTCGCCGCTCCGAGCGGCACTCCGATCTATGCTGCCGGCGATGGTGTCGTGGAGATCGCTGGACGCAACGGCGGCTATGGAAATTACGTCCGCATCCGCCATGGCAACGGCTATCAGACCGCCTACGCGCACCTCAGCCGCTTCGGCAAGGGAGTCAGCAGCGGCGCGCGTGTGCGCCAGGGCGATGTGATCGGCTACGTCGGAAGCACCGGGGCCTCTACCGGGCCGCACCTCCACTACGAGGTCCTGCTTCAGAACAAGCAGGTCAATCCCTCTTCCATCAAGCTGCCCACCGGTCGTCAGCTGGCCGGCGCAGAGATGGAGGCCTTTGAAAAGTGGGTTCAAGAGATCGACCGCAAGCGTGCCGCGCAGCGCCAGGTGCAACTGGCAAGCGTGAAGCAGAACGGCGGCCAAACCTGCACGCCGAAGGCTCAGGACGCCACTACCTGCTGAGCCCTGCGGAAAGCTCCTGCAAAGAAACCCCGGCAGCCTTGCGGTTGCCGGGGTTTTTTCCTCCTTCGATCGTCGGGTCTGCGCGACAGCGAAAGATCCTGGCGATCTCTAGAGCAGATTCACGCGTTTGACTGAACCCCATAGTGGTTCAGATCAAACGCGATCCGGTCTAGGTCAGGCCGCGCGGGCTGGCTTGCCGTTGATCACCAGGCCGCCGTCGCCGGCAGAGACGGTGACGCTTTCTCCGTCAGCAACTTCGCCTGCTAAGATCAACTCGGCGAGCGGATTTTGCAGCGAGCGCTGGATGACCCGCTTCAACGGCCGTGCCCCGTACACCGGATCGTAGCCGGCGTCGGCCAGCCATTCCTTCGCCGCCTCATCGAGGTGCAGTTGAATACCCCGCTCCTCCAGAAGCCCCTCCAGGTGCCGGAGCTGAATATCGACGATCCCCGTCATGTGATCGCGGCTCAGGCGAGCGAATAGCAGGATCTCATCGAGACGGTTCAGGAATTCCGGCCGGAAGGCTGCCTGCACCACCGCCATCACCTCGGAGCGAACGGCGTGGGAGTCCTGCCCTTCGGCCTGACCGGCCAGAATTTCCGCCCCCAGGTTGGAGGTGAGGATGATCAGCGTGTTGCGGAAATCCACCGTGCGCCCCTGTCCATCCGTCAGGCGCCCATCATCGAGAACCTGAAGCAGGATGTTGAAGACATCTGGATGCGCCTTCTCCACCTCATCGAAGAGGATGACCTGGTAGGGGCGCCGGCGGACGGCCTCGGTTAGGGCTCCCCCCTCCTCATAGCCGACATATCCCGGGGGTGCGCCGATCATGCGGCTGACAGCGTGCTTTTCCATGTACTCCGACATGTCAAGCCGCAACAGCGCAGACTCATCGTCGAAGAGAAAGGCAGCCAGCGCTTTGGTGAGCTCGGTTTTGCCCACCCCGGTCGGCCCCAGGAAGAGGAAGGATCCAATGGGCCGATGGGGATCCTGCAGCCCTGCCCGCGCGCGACGAACCGCATTGGAAACGGCGGTGATGGCGTCCTCCTGCCCGATCACCCGCTGGCGGAGCAGCTTCTCCATCTCCAGCAGCTTCTCGCGCTCGCCTTCCAGCATCTTGTCGACTGGCACGCCGGTCCAGCGGGAGACGACCGTGGCGACGTGCTCGGCCGTCACCTCCTCTTCCAGGAGCTTCTCCTCACTTTCCGCCTCAGCCGCCTCGATCTGACGCTCCAGGTTCGGAAGCACCGCATAGCGCAGCTCGGCGGCTCTCTCGAGATCACCGCGCCGCTGCGCATGCTCCATTTCCAGGCGGCCCTGCTCGAGCTGTTCCTTCAGCTTTTGCGCACCCGCCAGCTTCGCCTTTTCCGCCTGCCACCGTACCGTCAGTTCTGCGGATTGCGATTCGAGCGACCTCAGTTCCTCCTCCAGGCGCTCGAGACGCTCTTGAGAGGCACGATCGCTCTCCTTCTTGAGCGCCGCTTGTTCAATCTTGAGCTGGATGATGCGGCGATCGAGCTCGTCAAGCTCCTCCGGCTTGGAGTCGACCTCCATCCGCAAGCGGCTCGCGGCCTCGTCTACCAGATCGATCGCCTTGTCGGGCAGAAAGCGATCCGTGATGTAGCGGTTGGACAGCGTCGCCGCCGCCACCAAAGCCGCGTCGGTGATACGAACCCCATGATGAAGCTCGTACTTTTCCTTCAGCCCACGAAGGATCGAGATGCTGTCCTCGACCGTCGGCTCCGACACGAAGACCGGCTGGAAGCGCCGCGCCAGGGCCGCATCCTTTTCCACGTGTTTACGATACTCGTCGAGCGTCGTCGCCCCCACGCAATGCAGTTCGCCGCGCGCCAACGCGGGCTTGAGCATATTGGAGGCGTCCATGGCGCCTTCTGCCGCGCCTGCGCCGACCAGCGTGTGAAGCTCGTCGATGAATACGATGATCTCGCCGTCGCTGGCCGCGACCTCTTGCAGTACCGCCTTCAGGCGCTCCTCAAATTCGCCGCGGAACTTGGCGCCTGCCACCATGGCACCGAGATCCAGCGCCATCAGTCGCTTGTCCTGCAAGCCTTCGGGGACGTCGCCATTGATGATGCGCTGCGCCAGACCTTCAACGATCGCAGTCTTGCCCACACCAGGTTCGCCGATCAGAACCGGGTTGTTCTTGGTGCGGCGGGAGAGAACCTGAATCGTCCGACGGATTTCCTCGTCGCGGCCGATCACCGGGTCGAGCTTGCCGCTGCGCGCCGCCTCGGTGAGATCCTGCGCGTACTTCTTCAGCGCGTCGTACCCTGCTTCGGCATTGGAGCTATCGGCCGTGCGCCCTTTGCGCATTGCCTCCACCGCTCGGTTCAAAGCCTGCGGTGTGGCACCGGCGTCAACCAGAGCCTTTCCCGCCGGGCTCTGACCGTCCATGGCCAGCGCCATCAGCAGGCGCTCGACGGTCACAAAGGAATCGCCGGCCTTCTCGGCCAACTTTTCGGCCTGCTCAAAGACCCGTGCCAACTCCGGAGACAGGTAGATCTGCCCGGCGCCACTGCCCTCCACCCGCGGCAAGCGATCGAGCGCCGCCTCGACAGCTCCCAGAGCCTTTTGGGCGTCTCCGCCCGCCGCCTGGATCAGGTTGCTGGCCAAACCTTCCTTGTCATCGATCAGCACCTTCAAAAGGTGCTCCGGCGCAAGGCGCTGATGGCCGCGGCGCAATGCCAAACCCTGGGCTGACTGCAGGAAGCCCCGCGAACGTTCGCTATATTTCTCGAAATCCATTTCCTCTGCCCTCCTCGCCCGCACCCGGGTTGGCGCACGGACGATGATGCTGTTGAAGACACCAGATCACGCCCCCAGAAAGCGGCGAGCGGATCGCAGCGCAAGGCCCTGTGACGGAAACTCCCGGCAGCGGCACTTGCTCCAGACGTTGATGCTAGAGCAGATATGGGCTGTGACAAGCCGGACACAAGACACCCACACCATAAGAGAAAAGGTTGCGACAGCCTGCGTGTGCACAGCCAACCGTGCACTGCTCAGCGTTGAAAAGCCGTACAAAGAAAAAACCCCGCGCCGAGGCGCGGGGTGAAGGTCAGGAGAGATCGATGCCTGCGCGAAGGGCTCCAGGGGACGAGGGAACGGCCCGTGCCCGCCACCGCAAACAACGCGGGTAACCTAAAAGCTTATCGATGCAAACGCAACTGCAATTCACTCGCATATGCAAATGAGTTGGGAGACGCCTCGCTGAGGGAAGCAAAGGCGCGAGGTGCGCCGCAGCATTGACCCGCTGAGGGCGGTTCGCTTCACTGGAGATGAACGTCTCGGTTCTTCAAGCTCGGCATCGAGAAGCGCCGCTTCAGCTGCCGCTCCACAGCACACAGTTGCTGAGGCATGAAGCCGCTCCGAGCCAGAAGGTGTAGAGCAAGGAGTTGGGTCGTATGACCATCCGCCTGAGAGCCATCTACCGCTATCCTGTCAAAGGCCTGAACGGGGAACCCCTGGACCGGATAGCGCTGGAAGCGGGCAAGCGCCTGCCGGGCGATAGAGCCTTTGCCCTCGCCCATGGATCTGCGCCCTGGCAGGCAGGCGAGTCGCAGTGGCTTCCGCCGAAGTTTTTTCATTCCCTGCGGAGCGAGCCACGGCTGGCGCAGCTTGCAGCGCAGTATGATTCCGAAACCAGCCGCTTGACCCTTCAACGCGAAGGGCGGGTGGTTGCTCGCGGGGAGCTCAACGATCCTCTTGGACGCACGATCATCGGACAGTTCTTTGCGGACTTCCTTGGTCCAGACGGTCGCGGAGTCCCCAAGGTGGTAGCTGCCGGCCCAGATAGCGGACTTACTGATGTCCCGGACCCCTGGATTTCCCTGCTCAATCTGGACACGGTGGATGATCTCGGGCGGGTGGCGCGGCGGGAACTCGATCCACGTCGCTTTCGCGCCAATCTCTGGATCTCCGGCGCAGGGGCCTGGAAGGAGAGAGAGTGGGTCGGGCGCGAAGTCCAATTGGGCGCCGTAAGGTTGCGTGTGGTCGAGATGATCGAGCGCTGCGCCGCCACCAACGTGAACCTGGAATCCGCTGAGAGAGACATCAATCTGCCCCTCCTGCTGCAGCGCGGCTACGGTCACCGCTATATGGGCGTCTACTGTATGGTCGTGCAGGGCGGTGAAATCGCGGTGGGCGAAGAACTTCAAGAGCCTGCCGAGTAGCGCCCCATCTGGTCCGGCACCGAGCTCGTTCTATCGATCTTTCAGGTGCGCATGCAGCGCACGCTGGATTTCCATGCGTACCTCCTCCAGCCGCGCATCCGGCAACGCCTCATCCGGCCCGACCAGGAAAACGGCATGGGCCTCCCGCTTAAGCGTGAAACGGACAGCCCCGGCACTCAGCGTCTCGAAGAACCCAATGGTCCGCTTCAACGGCCCTTCCAGATTTCCGGCAAAATCGACTGTCCAGAAAGCATTGCCGCGCCGGGTGTAGCCGAGATCCACCTCCTGGGCAAAAGCCATGAGCGTGCCGAAAAAGGCGAAGAGGTTGTGAGGATCGGCAAAGAACGTCTGAGGCTGGGCCTGCACAGTGTAAGTCGGGATCAGTTCCTCATCTCTGCCCGCTGCGCCACAGGCCAGCAGCACGGCTTCCTGCCGATAGAGCCAAGCCAGCTGCGCCGCCAGACGACGAGCCGAAACCCAGTCTTCCGGTCCCGGAACCTGCAAGCTGAGATGGATCGCCGGGCTGCTTTGACCTCGCCACCCACCCCAGGTGACGGCCGGCGAGATTTCAACACCTGCGCTATCAGAAATTTCCTCGATTAACCTTTCGAGACGCCCAGCTTCTGCTTGAACCAGCGGCAGCAGGGTTTCTCCTCCTTCCGTGGCTACCGCGTCCTGGGCCGTCAGTATTTCGTATGCAAGGTCGCAATGAAAAGCGGCCTGGACCGGATGGGTCCAGGCCGCCAGAGCAACCAGACAGGCGAAATAAACTGCCGCTCGTGAAAACCTTAAGCGTTTCGGGTTCATCGGCCGCTAGGTTTTGCAGGCTACTGCAAATTGGCCCCGGCTAAGCCGTAAGGCCACACAAGATGACTGGCTTCAGGCGTCCACGTTTGCAACCGCTTCGCTAGACGCCTTGGTCGTGCGACGACGGCGCGGCTTTACCGGCTTCGCCTCGGCCTCACCCTCAGCAGACCCAGCGCTGACCGCCTCGGCCGTCTCAGGGGCTGGCGTCTGAGCAGGCTCCTTCCCGTTCGTACGGGGGCTTTCACCCAACATTTTCAGGAGGCCCGCATCCTCTTCGCCGCCCGCAGCCTCTTCAGCCTTGCTCTTGGTGGTGCGGCGAGTCGGGGAACGGCGCGTGCGGCGGGCCGGCTTTGCCTCCTCCGGCTCAACCTTGTCCTCCGCGGCCTGAGCAGTTGGCTCTTCTGCGGCCTCTGCCGGCTCAGGTGCCACCGCAGGTGTGGAGGATGCAGTCGTTACTGGCTCGGCGGGGGTGCTGCTGTCTGCTTCCGGTGCTGCTCCTTCCGAAGAGCGAGCGTCCGTGTTGCGCGGATCACCAGTGCGCACGTCCTGTCGGCGATCACCGAAGCGCGACACGCTACGAGAAGGCGCCAGCGCCCGCTGCTCAGAGCTGTGGCCGTTGAACCTCTCCTCCTCCCCCTCGCGTTCGCGGCCGTCGCGCTCATCCACTCGCTCTTCGTTGCGAGCGTCGCGCTGCTGGTGCGGCCGATTGTTGGGGTCGGTGCTCTCATTCAGGATCCGATAGTAGTGCTCGGCATGCTGCATGAAAGATTCGGCTAGCACCCGGTCTCCCGCCGACTGCGTATCACGCGCCAGCTGCAGGTACTTTTCGTACACCTGCGAGGCGTTGCCGCGGACTCGACCTTCGGGACCGTTGCTCTCGTAATTGTGGGAGCGAGACGGCACGTTCGGGCGTCGCCCGGAGCGTCCGCGGCCCCGCCGGGGATTATTGCCTTGCCTCATATCAATCCGTTATGGCGTCACGAATGGGATCATCACTAGTAAAAGGGGAAGCCTTCGGCAGCGTCCGCCAGTGCGACTGCTGCACGATCATTTCGACATCCTGCGGAAGTCAGAGCGTTACCGGACGACAGCCCGTACTGCTCTTTGCACCCCTAGCCGCTGGCTTCACCAGCGCTACGAATCAAACCTAGCGAGCCGCACCGGGCTTTCCAACTGTTTTTTCTTCATTGCCCCCTCTGAAAAGATGATTAAGGCCCTGTCGTGGCCTGCAAGATCCTTTACACGCCCGCTCCTCCACCGTTGTTCCTGTCCCACAAGCGCCTCGATTGCCTTGGCCTGACCAAGACCATGCTCGAAGCCTGCTATCCCCGTTGGGCGCAGAAGGTGGGCGAGTTGCGGTATGATCAGACGGTAGGGATCAAGTCCGTCTTCTCCCCCGACCAGGGCGGCCCGCGGCTCCCAATGCGCTACCTCGGGTTCGAGCCCCGCAATCTCTGAATCGGGAATGTAGGGCGGGTTACAGATCAGAACGTCGAAAGCTTCTTCTACCCCTTCGGTCCAGTTGCCCAAGCGAATCTCCGCCCTGCCATCCAGGCCCAAGCGGAAGGCGTTTTCCCGCGCAGTTGCGACCGCGCCGGCGCTGCAGTCGATTCCAAGTCCGGTCGCATTGGGCAGTTCCGAGAGCAATGCGAGAAGAAGACACCCCGTTCCTGTTCCGAGATCAAGCACGCGCAGTGGCTGTTGTCGCTCTCCAATCTGATCAAGCAACGCGGCCACCAGCGCTTCACTATCGGGCCGAGGATCGAGCGTATCGTGGCTGACGACAAAAGGGAGCGACCAAAACTCGCGGCGCTCCAGTATCCGCGAGACAGGCTCTCGGCGGAGTCGCCGGTCTACCCGCTGCTCGAATGCAGCCTCGGCCTCGGTACTCAGGCTGCGCTCCGGCCAGGCTATGA
>JAJUFM010000012.1 GCA_029265995.1 Rhodospirillaceae bacterium
CCCGTTACCAGCCGACTGTCGGCATAGAGCTTGCTCGCTTCAGGAGGAAAAGCCAGCCAAGCTCTCTCAGAGGGCAGTGGCTGGCCTTCCGGGACCTTTGCCTTCATCCGCTGTGCGCTCAGTTGAAGATCAACAAGAGCGAAATCACCGAGGTCCTGAGTCCCGACAACCTGCGCTTCTACGCGCGCCGGCGCCGGCACTGGATGCACCTGCAGGTACTCGGGCCGGATGCCGAGCTCCAGCCGGCCAAAAGCTTGCGGCAGGGCCGCGACACGGGCGGGAGGCAGAGGTATGACCTGCCCCTCCACGACGACGCCCTCGCCTTCCGGCCGACAAGGCAGCAGGTTCATGCCGGGGCTGCCGATAAACCAGCCGACGAAGGTATGGCGGGGGTTCTCGAACAGCTCCTCCGGGCTGCCAAGTTGCAGCACCTGCCCCTCGTACATGACCACGACCTGGTCAGCGAGCGTCAGCGCCTCGTTCTGGTCATGGGTGACGTAGACCATCGTCGGTCGATAGCGCTGGTGAATTTCCTTGAGCTTGCGGCGAAGCTGCCACTTCAGGTTCGGGTCGATGACGGTCAGCGGCTCATCGAACAGAATGGCCGCCACATCCGGGCGCACCAGCCCACGGCCCAGGGAGATCTTCTGCTTCGCATCGGCCGGCAGATTACGCGCCGGGCGGTCCAGTACCGCTGTCAGCTCCAGCATCTCCGCAATTTCCAAAACCCGCGCGCGAACCTGCTCCTCCGGAACGCGGCGATTGCGTAGAGGAAAGCCCAGGTTCTGGCCGACAGTCATGGTGTCGTAAATGACGGGAAACTGGAAAACCTGCGCGATGTTGCGCCTGGCGGTCGGCAGCTCGGTGACATCGACCCCGTCGAACAACACACGCCCTTCGCTTGGCCGCAGCAGACCGGAAATGACGTTCAGGAGGGTGGTTTTCCCGCAGCCTGACGGCCCGAGAAGCGCGTAGGCCCCGCCATCTTCCCAGACGTGCTGCAAGGGCCGCAGGGCGTAGTCTTCCGGTCGAGAGGGTCGATCCAGATAGCTATGTTGCACCTCGCGCAACTCGATACGAGCCATATCCTCCCACCCTGCCGTTGTTATTCTTGTTTCTGCTGCTTACTGCAGCTTGCTACACCGCGACCTCTCTTCGCTCCGGCGCGGCAACCAGCGCACCGTCTGTCTGAAAGGCATAGATGCGCGCCGGATCCAGCCAAACTTGAAGTGTTTCTCCCAGATCGTAGGAGGCGACGCCTTCTTGCTGCACGACGAAACTCGTTCCGCCGTGGCGGAGATGAATGAAGGTCTCCGATCCACTGATCTCGGCCAGTTCCACCACCGCCTCCAGCGCGACCGCTGACGGCGAATGACGCCGCAGCTCCCCGACGCTCAAGTGGCTTGCGCGGACGCCAAACTGATAGGTTCCGGCAGGCAGGTTCTGAAGCGACCCGCTTAGCGGCAGCGTGACTTCGCCGATTCGGGCACGCCCATCACCGATGTGGCCTGGCAAGAGGTTGATGGGCGGATCCGAAAAGACGCGCCCGACTTCAATCGTCTCAGGCCGCTGGTAGACCTCTATCGTCGGTCCGGACTGCAACAGCCGGCCCTCGTTCAGCACCTGGACATGACCGCCAAGCAGCAGCGCCTCCAGCGGCTCGGTGGTCGTGTAGACCACGATCGAAGAGCGGTCGGCAAAGATCGACTTCAGTTCGTCTCGGAGCTGTTCGCGCAGCTTGTAGTCCAGATTGACCAGGGGTTCGTCGACCAGCAACAGATCCGCTTCCTTGACCAATGCCCGGGCAAGTGCCGTTCGCTGCTGTTGTCCGCCCGACAGCTCATGCGGCATGCGCTCCAAGAGGGGCGCAATGCCCAACATCTCGGCAGCCTCTCGGACCTTGCGATCACGGGTCGTGGCATCCAATCCCTGACGACGCAAAGGCGACGCAATGTTCTCGTAGACGGTCAAGGAGGGGTAATTGATGAACTGCTGATAGACGAGGGCGACGGAGCGATGCCGCACCGAACGTCCCGTGATGTTCTCGCCGTCGAGAAAAATCTGCCCCCTTGTCGGCCTGTCGAGACCAGCCAAGAGGCGCAGCAAAGAGGTTTTCCCTGACTGGGTGGGCCCCAGAAGGACATTCAGCGAACCGGGATGCAGCTCGAAGCTCATGTCGTAGAGATGGGTCTCGGCCCCGACGTCCTTACCGAGCTGCTCCACCCGCAACGTCATGACGACATCGCCCTCCCCGCTCGCTTAGCCACTTCCCCCGATGAAGGGGTTTCGCCAAACCAATCCGCCACCCTTTCGGAGGCGCCGGACGGTAGGTGCAGCCCAAGCTTGGATCTGCGCCAGAGAACGTCTTCGGCAGTGCGCGCCCACTCGTAGCGCATCAGATAGTCGAGTTCCGCCTCGTAGAGGCCACCCCCGAAATCCTGCCCCAGCGCCTTCAGATCATCTCGTCCGTCGAGCAACCTATCCGTGCGCGTACCATAAGCGCGAAGCCAGCGCTTCAACAAGTCGGGCGGAAAATGTGCGTAGCGCTGGATCGTCCTGTGAAGATAGTCATCGAAATCCGCATTCGGCATGTCCCCACCCGGAAGCGGCGCGTCGCCGGTCCAGGGCTGCCCCGATGTGCCCAGCAGAGGCAGAAGACGCTCCAGGGCATGTTCCGCCAACTTTCGATAGGTAGTGATCTTTCCACCAAATATGGAGAGCAGTGGGGCCCGCTCCTCTGTCCCTTCATCGAGATCGAAGACATAGTCTCGCGTGACGGCCGACGCGCTAGCCTGGCGATCGTCATAAAGCGGCCGTACACCGGCATAGCTCCACACAACGTCTGCCGGCTGAATGCTGCTTTGCAGATACCGATTGATGGCGCCGCAGAGATACTCGATCTCCTCGGTGCTGATGCGCACATCCGCCGCATCGCCTTCAAAGGGCACGTCGGTGGTACCGATCAGCGTGAACTTCTGCTCGTAAGGGATGGCAAAGACAATCCGGCCATCGGGATTCTGAAAGATATAGGCGCGATCATGAGCTTGCAGCCGCGGTACCACGATGTGGCTGCCCTTGATCAAGCGCACTGCCGCGGGCCTGTTGCTCTTGGTCACCTTCTGCAGCACATCCGATACCCAAGGCCCCGCCGCATTGACCACCGCACGGGCGAAGACGTGACGTTCCCGCCCCCCTTCGTCCTGCAGAATGGCTTGCCAACCACCTTTTACCCGGCGTGCGGCGCTACAGCGGGTACGCACCAGCACCTCTGCGCCCCGCTCCTGCGCATCTAGCGCATTCAAAACGACCAGGCGCGCATCCTCGACCCAGCAATCGGAATACTCGAACGCCTTGCGAAACTCCGGCTTGAGCAGCTGGCCTGCCGGATCCTGGCGGAGGTTTAAACTACGCGAAGCGGGCAAGCGCTGGCGCCCGCCCAGGTGGTCATAGAGGAAAAGGCCAAGCCGGATCATCCAGGCAGGACGCTGGCCGGCATCGTGCGGCAGCACGAAGCGCAGCGGCCATACCACATGCGGAGCTAGCCGAAGGAGCACTTCGCGCTCGCGAAGCGCCTCCCGCACGAGCTTGAACTCGTAATACTCAAGGTAGCGCAGGCCGCCGTGGATCAGCTTGGTGCTGGCCGAGGAAGTCGCCCCACCGAGGTCGCCCTTCTCGCAAAGCAAAACCCGCAGGCCCCGCCCCGCAGCGTCCCGCGCAATACCCGCGCCGTTGATGCCGCCGCCGATGACCAGAAGGTCGAAGGCGTTTGCCTGTCCTTCATCCGGCATCGCTTCGCTTTTCTCCTTCGACCCCGTGTCGCACCAAATGAACTATAAACGAAAGAAAGAATGTTCGTAACCGAAACTTCTCTGTCATGATGTAGCCGCTGTCACCGGCGATTCAATCAGCTATTGCCCCTGGCTCTGCCCCGCCCATCGAGAGCCGCTTCCCCTCCGTCACATGGAGTGGTGAAAGTACATGGAGTGGTGAAAGACGGCGGCAGTCTCAGTAAAGATAGGCTTCGAAGAGGTGGCGCTAGAGGCGTGCCGGGAGAGCAACCTTAGAGGCAGGTAGTCTAAAGAGGAGAGGCAGGATGGCCGAAGCATGCATTCTGGCGATCGATCAAGGAACAACGAGCAGTCGCGCAATCGTCTTTGATCGCGGCGGCAATCCGCGGGCGAGCGCTCAGAAGGAATTCCGCCAGATCTATCCTGCCGACGGCTGGGTCGAGCACGACCCAGAGGAAATCTGGTCGAGCACGCTCAGCGTAGCGCGCGCCGCCTTCCGAGATGCCGAGTCAAAGGGTCTGGAAGTCAAGGCAATCGGCATTACCAACCAGAGGGAAACCACCGTCGTCTGGGACAGGCAAAGCGGCCGCGCCATCCACGACGCCATCGTCTGGCAGGACCGGCGCACCGCGGACATCTGCAACAGGTTGTCGAGCCCGGATGTAGAGCAAACGGTGGCGGAACGCTCGGGCCTACGCATCGACCCCTACTTTTCAGCAACGAAAATTGCCTGGATCCTGGATCACGTAGAAGGTGCGCGCCTCAAGGCCGAAGGGGGCGACCTCGCCTTCGGCACCATCGACTCCTTCCTGCTCTGGCGCCTCACAGGCGGGCGTGTCCACGCCACCGATGCTACCAACGCCTGTCGTACCGGCCTCTACAATATCCACGGGATGGCTTGGGATCCTGAACTGCTGCGGCTCTACCGAGTGCCGGAAGCCTTGCTGCCCAGGGTGGAGGACTGTACTGCCGACTTCGGGATGACCGAGCCAGAGCTGTTCGGCCGCGCCATCCCAATTCTGGGCATGGCAGGCGATCAGCAGGCAGCGGCCATAGGCCAGACCTGCTTTCAGGAAGGCTCCATCAAATCCACCTACGGAACTGGCTGCTTTGTCATTCTGAACACGGGCAAGCAGGCCGTGCTATCGCGCAACCGCCTCCTCACCACCATCTGCTACCGCATCAATGGCGAAACGACCTACGCGATCGAAGGGTCGATTTTCGTTTCCGGCGCCACCGTTCAATGGCTGCGCGACAGCCTGGGGCTGATCAAGCGCGCTTCTGATACGGAAGCTCTCGCGCGCAGCACGGAATCCAATAGTGGCGTCTATCTGGTGCCCGCCTTTACCGGCCTGGGTGCGCCCCATTGGGATTCCGCCGCCCGTGGTGCGATCTTCGGCCTGACCCGCGACACCGGGCCGGCGCAGTTCGCACGCGCCGCCCTGGAAGCGGTTTGCTACCAGACCCGCGATCTTCTGGAAGCCATGGCAGAAGACGGTGTTCGCCCGACCGCCCTGCGCGTTGACGGGGGCATGGTGGCCAATGATTGGATGCTGCAATTTCTCGCCGACATCCTCGACATTCGGGTGGATCGCCCGGAGGTGCCGGAAACCACCGCTCTCGGCGCAGCTTACCTGGCTGGACTTCAAGCAGGCTTCTACAGCTCGCTTGACGATATTGCCGCCAAGTGGCGCTGCCAGGCTCAGTTCCAGCCGCAAATGGAGAAGTCGGAGAGGAGGCGCTTGCTCGCTGGCTGGGATGCGGCTGTCGCACGCGTCCGAAGCCAGCCTCCTACTTCTTCGAGTTAAACCAGGCCTGGAGCTGTTCTCGCCCCCGGAAAACCCTGAGGCGCCAAAGTGCGCCGCCTGAGGGACCGGTCGCCTCGCGCTTTTCGTCGATCAGCCAAAGCCAAAAGCGCCAGAGCGGCCGATCGGCGTGATCGCGAGGTGGAGCCTCCAACCAGAGGTCCAGGGTAGGTTCAGGGTCGCTGTTCCCTCCCACCGGGATTCGCCGCCGGAGACGTTGGCGCAGGTAACGGTCCATCCTCAAGTCTCACACCGCATGCTGTGACCGCAGGCCAGCCAATTTGGCGGTTTAGGTGGCCGACCGCCATGTTCAGCGGCGCCCTCTCCCGCCAGGCCCTGTTCAGCCAGCTGCCGCCAGCGCGCGCCAGCCTTGGAGGTACTTGCGCTCACCTGGACGCAGCTTGACCGCCCGCGCCATCTGCTCGCTCGCCAGGTCGGGCCTGCCGATCTCGCGATAAAGTTTAGCGAGGCGGTAGCGCAGTTCAGGGTCTTCTCGATCTATCTCAACGGCCGCCACGTACTGCGCCAGCGCTTCATGGGTCTTGCCTTGTTCGAGCAACATCTGCGCCCAGAGCTCCCGGGTCGTTCGATAGCGTGGATTGAGTTCAGCTGCTCGCTTGAATGCTGCTTCTGCCAGCTCGTACTCGCCGCGTGAGGTATGGATCACCGCCAGGTTGATGTGAGGGAACAGGAAGTTCGGCTCTTGCAGCAGCGCGCCGCGCAGCAGCTCTTCTGCTCGTTCGTATTCCGCAGCGCGCTCGGCATCACTGAGGGTGAGGTCATGCTCTGCTTTCAACATGTGCATGCGGCCCAGTAGCGCATACATCCGGAAATGCTGCTCAACTGGCCATTCACTCAGAAAATGCTCTGCGAGCCGCCGCGTTTCCGGGAAGTCCCAGTTGCCCGCGGCCTGCTCCTCGCGCCTGAAGTAAAGGGCGGTGATGTAGGGATTGATGCCGGTCAAGATATCGATGGCGGCTGTCCTGAGCATCGAGTCGATCTGATCCGGTTCGCCACGCACCTTCACCAGGTGCATGGGGAGATCCTCCTGGTGGTAGACGCGGACCGTCATCACCAGGTCCTCTTCATCCTCGGTTAATTCGCCGTCGATGTAGACGGGAATCAAACCGAGCAAATTGCGCGTACCAGTGATCAGGAGCTGTATTTCGAAGAACTGTTCAAAGGCACCGACCGTTTGCTCCAGCTTATCGTGCTCCACGTGGAGCGACGCAACCTCAGAAGAAGCGAAATAGTTGACATCCCGAATGTGGTCGCTGATCTGGCGGGTGATTACGACATCCGAATAGCCGCGGCTTTCAAGAGCATCAGGCACGGTAATCCGGCCGATCGCGACATCTTCTCCGGTCAGCAGCGCGAGGGTGAAAACGGCAGCTCCAGCCATCAGGGGCGCTATCAGTAACCCAAAGTCCATCATGCTGCTCTCCGGCTCCAGCGGATTGAGGCTATCGGGCGGGGCGCCCGAAGTTCAGGGACCTGAGGCCGTCGAGGGAGCGGCTAACTGGCGCATCCCTACTTCGGCCTATCGGCAATTCGCCTATCCAAACAAGAATACTATTGGCTAGGATCCCGTTCTAGGGGCATTCTACTACAAATCCGTGCAACCTGTGGAACTAGTACTAATGCTTCGGGCGTCCCTGCGCGTCGTACTCCTCCTCGCCTTCCTGGTCCCAGCCAGCGTTCAGGCTCAGACCAAGCTCTATGCTGGCCCTCAAACGGAACCGCTTTATCTGGATGTGGCGCCCAAGCTGATGACGGCTGTCTTTCCAGAACATCGTCTGAACCTACGCGCAACTTCAGGCGGTCTCGAAAGCCTGCAGCATGTTCTCGAGGACGTCGACGCCGTCGGGCTGCTGCAACGCGACCTGCTGCGGGATCACCTCAGCCGCCACCCCGACGACACTGACCGTCTCGTAGCTTTCGGCACGCTGGGTTTACGTTGTCTCTATGGTGTCGTGCGGGAGGGGGGCTGGGTCGCGAGCTTCGACGATCTGCTTCGTTCTCGCGAGGACGGGTCGCTACTGGTGGATGTCGGGCCGCCAGAAGGCGATGCGGCGGCGACCTTTTCAGCCATGCGCGCCCTCGAGCCGGATCTCGCTGAGGTAAAGCTGGAGCATCGCGGCGATCTGCGCGCGCTTCACATGGTGGAGGCCGGTCTGACCGATGTCGCCTTTTTCGTAGAGACGCCGAGCCTGGACAGCAATCTACTTGCGAAGGTCAACAGCAGTGACACCCTGACCTTGCTGCCGATCATCAGCCGCTCCTTGCTGGCCTCGCGAGCAGAGGAGGAAGCGGAAGGTAGCTATCTCTACACGCGGGTAGTGGTGGAACGAAAGCCGTGGCGGCGCAGCGACACGACCTATGAGACCCTCTGCACTCCCCTCACGGTGGTCGCCAATTCAAACAGCAAAGCGGAGCTGCTGGACGCCTTGGCTTTCGCCGTCATCAGCCAGGACTTTGAGCCAAGCGACCCGAGTCTCACCGAGCGGTTGCTCATGAACGCGCAGAAGGTCGGTGATCGGGTCCTCCGCCTGATCGAAGGCTTCTGAGCCACTGCGTAAGGTACACCCAGAATCCGTCCATATACAAACTAGATGCAAACTAGATGAAAAGCGATTCTCTCTAGTTTTACGGAAACAGCTGTTGTAGAATTCTATCATAATGAGCCGCGAATGGGGGAAAACGTGGCTCTCGCTGCCTGGTGGCTCAGTAGAGCTGGGAGGGGACTCAGGTGCCTGGCTGGTTTGCAAAGAATGCTCTAACCTTCAGTGTGATCGCGTGCCTGATGGGGGCCTCATCGCTCATGGCCGCCCAGCCGCGGGACGCGGAACAGATCGGGCCACCTGCTCGATCCCAGCTCGTGCAACCGCGGGCTTCAACTCACTCTGAACGCTTCGAGCTTGTTGTCCTCAAAGGTGAAGAGCAGCTCCTGCTTTTCCTCGACGACTTTGCCAGCAACACCCCGATTGCGGGCGCAACCCTTGCCGTAGAGGTCGATGGCAACCTCGGCACTCTCACCGAGATCGCGCCCGGTCTCTATGCCGCTCCCTGGAAGGCGCCGCGCGATCAGGAAGAGTTCGAGGTAGAGGTAACCGTCGCTTCCTCCGTCGGCGATGAGCAGCTGCACACGCAGCTACGAGTTCCCGCCGCCTTGAGTACCCCACAGAGGAACCTGGCGCTTGGGTCACTGACCCCGAACCTGGACCTGCTCGTTCCCCTACTGGCCTTCTTGGCAGGCGCCGCCTGCGCCCTGCTCGCCCTACGCAGACGCGATGTCGCGAGCACCAGTAAGCCCAATGAAGATGCAACGAGCCACGAAGCGCCTCTAACGGCCTTGGCAGCCCCGTCAGGCGTCAGGACCCAAGGCGCCCACTGATCACAAACGAAAGACCGTGAGGTAAAGGCACTATGGCTAGACTAGGTCTGCTCTGCACGACGGTGGCATTCGGTGCCAGCTTGATCTGCGCTACCGCATCTGCCCAGGAAGCGGCTCTCGAGCAACGCGATCCCCTGGAGCACCTCAATCGAGCGGTCTTCAGCTTCAACCATAGTCTGCATGATACCGTGCTACGGCCGGTGAGTGGCGCCTACGCTGCCCTGCCCGAGGGGGTGCAGAAAGGGGTGGACAACTTCTTCTCCAACCTGCGCGAACCCGTCGTGACAGTCGCGAGCGCACTACAGGGCGACGGAAGCAACTCCGTCAAATCAGCGGGGCGCTTCGTAGTCAACAGCACCGCCGGTATAGGCGGCATCTTCGACGTCGCCACGCCGCTCGGCCTGGTCAGCCGTCCGGAAGACCTCGGCCTTACCCTCTGCCATTACGGCGTGCCTCAGGGGCCCTATCTGGTCTTGCCGCTGATCGGCCCTTCCAATGGGCGAGATTTTGCCGCTCTCGCGGCAACCTACGCAGTGACCTACAACCTTGTCGGATCTCACACCCTGCCCTACCTCGCCGTCGACGGCGCGGTCGCCCATGCCGCAGACGACGGCACACACGAGCACGATTTGCCGGATTTCTATGCGGTGACGCGCGAGGCCTATCTCAGCAAGCGAGCCCTTGCCTGCGAAGATGCGCTGGGTCCTGACATGTTGAAGGCTAGCCCCTATGGCCAAGTCACCTTGCGCACGGCAGCGCTGGACACCTCGACGATCGACGCCTCGGAAGCGCTCGATGATGCTGAGCAGCTTATCGATGATCTGGAATCGGAGGCAGAAGACGCGCTCGAAGAGCTGACCCCCGACGCCTCTCCCCAGCCAGAGCAGCCCGCGAGCAACAACGCTGGATAGCCCGCGTCTGATCTATCCGAGCGCGTTATTGCGCTTCGGGGAGAAGTGAGCGCAGTTCGTAGAGAAGTTCCAAAGCTTCTCTAGGCGAAAGTTCATCCGGCGATATGCCGGCAAGACGCTTCTCTACGGCACTTGGCTCAGGGGCTGCCGAGGCAGACTGGGACTTGGCCGCCGCGGCGCTGAAAAGCGGCAGGTCGTCGGCCAGGCGTGAGAGCGCGCCGGCTTGCTCCCCCTGCTCCAGCTTTTCCAGCACGGCTTCCGCACGCGCCACTGCTGCCGCGGGAAGCCCCGCGAGACGCGCCACATGGATGCCGTAGGAACGGTCGGCGGCGCCCGGTCCCACCTCATGCAGGAAAATCACGTCGCCCTGCCACTCCTTGACCCGCATCGCATGGCACGTCAGCGACGAGAGCGTCGCCGAAAGGCGCGTCAGTTCATGATAATGGGTGGCGAAGAGCGCGCGGCAGCGATTGACCTCGTGCAGATGCTCGACACAGGCCCAGGCGATGGAAAGGCCATCGAAGGTGGCCGTACCCCGGCCGATTTCGTCGAGGATGACCAGAGCCCGCGGCCCCGCCTGATTCAGGATCGCAGCAGTCTCCACCATCTCCACCATGAAGGTGGAGCGGCCTCGGGCCAGATCGTCGGCTGCCCCCACCCGGCTGAAGAGGCGGTCGACCGTCCCGATCACCGCTTTGCGTGCGGGCACGAAGGAGCCGATCTGCGCCAGCAGCGCGATCAGGGCGTTCTGCCGCAGGAAGGTGGATTTGCCCGCCATGTTGGGCCCAGTGATCAGCCAGAGGCGCTGGTCGTCTGAGAGATTGCAGTCGTTCGCGACGAAGGGTTCCGCTTGCTCGGCTTTGAGCGCGGCCTCCACCACCGGATGGCGCCCCCCTTCGATCTCAAAACGCGCTGAATCCTCAACCTGCGGCCGCGACCACTCCTCTGCCACCGCCAACTCCGCCAGGGAAGCCGAGACATCGACCTCGGCGAGCGCGCTGGCGGTTGCGGCAACGCTCTCCGCGCTCGCGAGAATTCGATCGCCCAACCGGGCGAAGATTTCCAGCTCCAGTGCCAAAGCCTTGTCAGCGGCTGACACGATCCGCTTTTCCAGCTCCGAAAGCTCCACCGTGACGTAGCGTGTCGCGCTAGCGAGCGTCTGACGGTGAATGAAGGGACTGTCCGGCCCGCCGGGCATCCGTGCAACGTTCGTGGCGGAAACCTCCACAAAATAACCAAGGACGTTGTTGTGCTTTACCTTGAGCGAGGTAATGCCGGTTTCTTCCACGTACTTCGCCTGCAGAGCGGCAATCAACTTCCGGCTTTCGTCTCGCAGGCTCTTCAGCTCATCCAGGACGGTATCGTAGCCAGCTGCCACAAAACCGCCGTCACGCGCCGCCACGGGCAGCTCCGCGGCCAGGGCGCCTTCCAGCTCTCGCAGCAACTCATCGTCGCCGACCAATCGGTCAGCCGCCGACTGCAGCGCCGGCGGACAGGGAGAGAGGCGCTGGTCCGCCAGGGCATGATGGAGTTCGCGGGCAGTCCGCAGCCCATCCCGCACCGCCGCCAGATCGCGCGGGCCCCCGCGACCGAGGGAAAGGCGCGACAGCGCACGCTCCATATCCGGCGTAGCCTTCAAGGCAGCGCGCAACTGGGCGCGTAAGTTCGCCTCCTGCACCAAGAAGGCCACTGCATCCAGCCGCTCGTCCAGCACTCCGGGATCCACCAGCGGCGCTGCAAGGCGCGTTGCGAGCAGCCGTGCGCCCGCTCCCGTTACAGTGCGATCGATGCAGGCGAGCAAGCTGCCCCGCCGGCCGCCATCGAGCGCGCGAACCAATTCCAGGTTCCTGCGCGTGGCCGCGTCGATCTCCATGATCCGGCTCTTGCCGCTCGCCTCCACCCGCCGCGGCGGAGAGAGGCGAGGCAGGCGACCCTTCTGGGTGAGCTCAAGATAGTCGACAAGGGCTCCGGTTGCCGCCAGTTCCGCGCGGTGGAAGTCGCCGAAGGCCGCCATGGTGCCGACCCTGAAAAGAGCCTCGAGGCGACGCCGCGCATTCTCGCTATCGAAGCGCGCACCCGACATAGGCACGAGACGTTGCTTCCATTCCCGCAGCACGGCGGCAAGTTCGGGACGGCCGAGCAGGCGGTCCGGCAAGAGGAGTTCGCTCGGCTCCACCCGTCCGAGCGCCGCCGCAAGGCGCTCGCTCGCAAGGGCTTGAACCATGAAGTCGCCCGTCGAAACATCCAGCCAGGCAAGCCCCAGTTCACCTGCCACATCCACCAGCGCCGCAAGGTAGTTGTTGCTGCGCGCATCCAGTAGCTGATCTTCCGTTAGGGTGCCGGGTGTTACGATCCGAACCACATCACGCTTCACGACCGCCTTGTAGCCGCGCTTGCGCGCCTCGGCCGGGTCCTCCAGCTGCTCACAGACAGCGACTCGAAACCCCTTGCGGATCAGCCGCGACAAGTAGGCCTCGTGGGCGTGCACGGGAACTCCACACATGGGAATCTCTTCTCCCCCGTGTTGCCCTCTCTTGGTCAGGGTGATGTCCAGGGCCGCGGCCGCTTCGATCGCGTCCTCGAAGAACAGCTCGTAGAAGTCGCCCATGCGGTAGAAAAGCAAGCAGTCCGGATGGGCCTGCTTGATCTCCAGGTATTGAGCCATCATCGGGGTGGCGGCGCCAGTTGCAGCGGACGTCGCCATGGATGTGGATTTGTCGGACACGGAAGAATGCTGGTCGTCAGGCACGTGATCTAGCCATTGCTTCTCACTGGTGGTCGAAGGCAGCGGACCCTACCATAGAGCGGCGGATGTGGCAGTGCCGCGGCCGCGCAAAAGTGCAGAGGAGATGCCGGCGTGAATGAACAACCCCAAGCCCCGGACGCGGCCCCGCTACCCTTTCCAGAGATAGTGGGCACTTTTTCTTCTCGGGAGGATCTGGAAGCCGCTGTGAAGACCCTGCGCGCCGCTGGTTTCGGTCACACGGATCTATCGATCCTGGATACGCATGAATCGCTGGACGCCTTCGAGCAGGCACCTTGGTACGAGCATTTTGTCGGGCTGGTCGGCGAGGCTAAATATATCGGGCCTCTCACCACAGCAGGATTTCTGGCAGTCGCGACCGGTCCGGTCGGCGCTGCTATTTCCGCCGTAGCTGGAGCCGGAGTGGCCGCGATGGCTCTGCGCGAGGCGCTGGATCAGGTAGAAGCGACGCCCGACAATGATGCCTTCGCCAGGGCGCTGGAGCAGGGCGCGGTGCTGCTTTGGGTCGCCTGCGGCGATAGTACGGCTGAAGAGCGCGCTCGCGACATCCTGCTGCACCACAACGCCCGCTTTGTGCACCGCCACCAGCGTCCCGCGCCGCAAGCGGAGGCATAGCCCGAGATGAGCAATAGAATCAGACCATGCGGACGCTGAGGCGATCCCAGTTTCCGAAGGTGCACTCCATGGTCTGACCGCGCTGGACCGGCCCCACGCCCTCCGGCGTCCCTGTCATGATCAGGTCGCCGGGCTCCAGGCGCACCAGGCCGGACAGGTAGCTGACGATTTCGTGGGTCTTCCAGATCATCAGGGCGATATCGCTGTCCTGCTTGATCTCGCCATCTACCGCGAGGCTGATACGGGCGCTCTCCGGGTGGCCAATTTCCGCGGCTGGATGAATCGCGGTGCAAGGCGCGGACCAATCGAAGCCCTTGCTCATATCCCACGGTCGGCGCATCTGCTTGGCCTCGTTTTGCAGATCGCGCCGCGTCAGATCTATGCCCAGGGCGTAGCCGTAGACATGATCCAGCGCCTGCTCGAGGGGGATATCCGCACCCCCCTTGCCGATCGCGACCACGAGTTCGAGCTCGAAGTGCAGGCTGCTGGTCTTGGGAGGATAGGGAACCTCCCCGCCTTGCGGAACCACTGCATCAGCCGGCTTGGAAAAGAAAAAGGGCGGCTCACGCTCGGGATCACCACCCATTTCATGGGCGTGCGCCACATAGTTTCGCCCCACGCAGTAGATGCGTCGAACCGGGAAAAGCTGCGTACTACCAACGACTGGTAGACTTGGCTGGGCAGGTGGCTCGACGACATAGCGTTGGGACATTGACCGGCTCCTGTCAGAGGCTAGGCGTGCGTGATTGGCTACGGCATAGCGCGAAAGAAGACGCACATCCAGAGCAGCCGCAAGCAAAGAGGATGACCTTCGGCTTCGTGCTGGAGATGAGCCGTCTATTCTCTTCTGCGCTCTTCGGGAAGGGGATCGCGCGTTGACTTGAGCGCAGGCGGCCCATATGTCTCTGCGACGACTTCTATGCCCTGCGGGGGCGCCGCTGCGTGCTCCGCTACTTCCTGATTTTGAGGGTTGCATGCTAAGCGCGATCGCCAAGCGCGTATTCGGATCAGCAAACGACCGCTACATCAAGTCGCTGCGGCGGCACGTCGCGGCGATCAACGCTCTGGAGCCGGAGCTGGAAAAGCTGGACGACGCAGCTCTGGCCGCGCGTACAGAGCAGTTCCGGGAAAGGCTCGACAAGGGCGAGACCCTGGACGATCTCCTGGTCGAAGCTTTCGCCACTGTGCGTGAAGCCTCCAAGCGCACGCTGGGCTTGCGCCACTTCGACGTGCAGTTGATCGGCGGCATGGTGCTGCATCAGGGGCAGATCGCCGAGATGAAGACCGGTGAGGGCAAGACCCTTGTCGCCACGCTCGCGGTCTACCTCAATGCCCTCGGCGGCAAGGGTGTGCACGTCATCACGGTCAACGACTACCTGGCGAGCCGCGACGCGGAGTGGATGGGTCAGGTCTATCGCTTCCTCGGCCTGTCGGTCGGCACCATCGTGCACGGTCTACCCGATCCGGTTCGGCGCGAGCAGTATGCGTGCGACATCACCTACGGGACCAACAACGAGTTCGGCTTCGACTACTTGCGCGACAACATGAAGTACCGCCTGGAAGACATGGTCCAGCGCGACTTCAACTTCGCCATCGTCGACGAGGTCGACTCCATCCTGATCGACGAAAGCCGCACGCCGTTGATCATCTCCGGCCCGGCGCAGGATTCCAGCGAGCACTATCGCGCGGTCGACAAGGTCATCCCGCACCTCACCGAGGAACACTACGAGAAGGACGAGAAGCTCCGCACCGTCAACCTGACCGACGCTGGTGTAGAGAAGGTCGAGGAAGTTCTGCGCGAAATGGGTCTGATGGAGACCGGCGGTCTCTATGACATCCAGAACGTCTCCCTGCTTCATCACGTCACCCAGGGGCTGCGAGCGCACAAGCTTTTCTCGCGCGATACGGATTACATCGTCAAAGACGACAAGGTCGTCATCATTGACGAGTTCACCGGACGCATGATGGAGGGGCGCCGCTACTCCGAAGGCCTGCACCAGGCGCTGGAGGCCAAGGAAGGCGTCACCATCCAGCAGGAAAACCAGACGCTCGCCTCGATCACCTTCCAGAACTACTTCCGCCTCTATCCGAAGCTTGCCGGCATGACCGGTACCGCGATGACCGAGGCCGCCGAGTTCGCGGACATCTATAACCTCGAGGTCATCGAGATCCCGACCAACGTGCCGGTCGCTCGCGTCGATCATGACGATGAGGTCTATCGCACGGCGCGCGAGAAGTACGACGCCATTATCGCCCAGATCGAGGAATGCCGGCAGCGCCAGCAGCCGGTCCTCGTCGGAACGGTGTCCATCGAAAAGTCCGAGTTCCTGGCGGGCTTGCTGAAGCAGAAGAAGATCCCGCACCAGGTGCTGAACGCTCGCTATCACGAGCAGGAAGCCTTCATCATCGCCCAGGCCGGCGCGCCCGGGTCGGTGACCATCGCCACCAACATGGCTGGTCGCGGTACCGACATTCAGCTCGGCGGCAACGTTGAGATGCGCGTGCGCCAGGAACTGGCGCAAATCGAAGACGAGGCTGCGAAGGCAAAGCGCGAGGCCGAGATTCGCGCCGAGGTTCAGCGCAACCGCGAGATTGTGTTGGAGGCCGGGGGCCTCTTCGTGCTGGGTACAGAGCGGCACGAGAGCCGGCGCATCGACAACCAGTTGCGCGGCCGCTCCGGTCGTCAGGGCGATCCTGGGGGATCCAAGTTCTTCCTCTCCCTGGAAGACGATCTCATGCGCATCTTCGGCTCTGAGCGCATGGACACCATGCTGCGCCGCCTGGGCCTGAAGGAAGGCGAGGCCATCGTTCACCCCTGGGTCAACAAGGCGCTGGAGAAGGCCCAGCAAAAGGTCGAAGCGCGCAACTACGATATCCGCAAGAACCTGCTGAAGTACGACGACGTCATGAACGACCAGCGAAAAGTCGTCTTCGAGCAGCGCAAGGACATGATGCGTGCGGAAAACGTCCACGACACCGTGCTGTCGATGCGAACAGAGGTGCTGGAGGATCTGGTCGCTCGCTGCATTCCCCCCAAGGCCTACGTCGAGCAGTGGGACGTTGATGGCCTCCACGAGGAAACCAGGCGCATCTTCGGCCTGGATCTGCCGATTCAGGAGTGGGCCAAGGAAGACGGCATCGCCGATGAGGAGATCCTGGAGCGTCTGCGCGAGGCCGTGGACGCCAAGATGGCGACCAAGGACGAGTCCTTCACGCCCGACATCATGCGCGCTGCAGAGAAGCAGATTCTGCTGGCCGTATTGGACAAGCAGTGGAAGGAGCATCTCCTCGCTCTCGATCATCTGCGGCATGGGATCGGTTTGCGGGCCTATGGTCAGCGTGACCCCCTGAACGAATACAAGCGTGAAGCCTTCGGCATGTTCGAAGCGATGCTGAATCACGTGCGGGAGGAGGTCACCATGCTGCTCTCTCACGTACAAATCCGCGGACCTCAGCCGGATGCCATCCAGCGCCCGCCGCAGGAGATGCACGAAACGCGGCAGGATCCTGCGCGGGCGGATGCGGAGCCCGAACCTGCGTTGGCGGGGGCAGAAACGGCAGCGCGGGCGGCACCTCGCCCGACCCTTAGCCGCTCGCCGGATGCCGAGTTCGATCCCAACGATCCCTCGACTTGGGGCCGCACCGGTCGCAACGCGCCCTGCCCCTGCGGCTCCGGCAAAAAGTACAAGCACTGCCACGGCAGCCTCGTCTGAGGCTGCCGTCCGGCCTCCCCCCGCTCTGTCATTGCGAGCCGCGCGGCGCTGGGTTGAGAACCGCCCGCCGCGTCCAATGAGCGGTACCTCCTCAATTAGTCGGTACGAACTCGGTGTGACGTGGAAGTAGCGTGATAGACGTCGCTTCCTGCGCGAGTCACAATGAGCTGCACCTTCATGGGCAGGGAGGCCAAAGATGGCATGGCTTTGGGCCAGCGTGGCTGCTGTTCTGTTTGCGCTCGTCTTTCCATCTTATGCCAGCGCCGAGGCGGAACGCCGGATCGTCACGATCGAGAACGCGGACTACTTCGGCTTCGATCTCGAAACCGTCAGGGACGTCACGCTGGCGGACTGCTCGCAAATTTGCCTGGCGCAGGAAGATTGCCGCGCCTTCACCTACAACAACAATGCCAACTGGTGCTTCCTGAAGAGCGGCTACGGCGAATTGCGCACCTTCGTCGGCGCGGTAGCCGGCCGCGTGGTGGAAGGCCCGGCACAGCGGGAGGTCATGCCCCGCCCTGATCTTTCCTTTCTCCCAGACTGGGTGAGGGAAGAATCCGAACGCTATCTGGGCGAGATCCGCAGCGGTACCAGGGGTGAGGAGGATGCCGCCGCCCTGCTCGCGCAGGGTGAGGGCGCGCTGGCCGCAGGAGATGGCCGCCGGGCGACGGAGTTCCTGCGCCAGGCATTGGCGCGCGACCCCGCAAACGGGGCCGCCTGGTCACAGCTTGCCCGGGCTCTGATGGAGAGCGAGCCCGACGAGCAGACCGATAGTTATCAACTTCAGACTCAGGTAATAGGCGCCGCCTATGGCGCGGTGACAAACGCAGGTAATCGGGCGGAGCGTGCGGCTGCCTATGGGCTGCTCGCCGAGGCGTTGAGCGAAGAAGGCCAGTTCCGCCCGGCGCTGGAAGCCTACAAAGCCGGCCTCGCCCTGCACGACGATCCGGAGATGCGCGCTGCCTTCGATGCTCTGCGTGCCGAACATGGCTTCCGGATGGTCGACTACACCGTGGATGCCGATTCCCCGACTCCACGCATCTGCGTCCAGTTCTCCGAGCAGCTGATGCGCGGGCGCATCGACTTTACTCCTTACGTGACGCTGGACGGGTCGACACCAGCCTCGGTCTCCGCAGAAGGCCAGCAGCTTTGCGTGGAAGGTGTCGAGCACGGCGGTCGCTATCGTCTTGCCCTGCGGCCAGGGTTGCCTTCGATCGTAGATGAATCGCTGGAGAAGCAGGTCAATCTGGACGTCTACGTCCGCGACCGCTCACCCTCCGTTCGCTTTACGGGACGCGCTTATGTCCTGCCGCGCATGGGCTCGAAGGGCCTCCCGGTTGTCTCTGTAAACAGCGAGGAGATCGAGCTCGAACTCTACCGCATCGGGGCACGCGGCCTCTCCAGCACCCTGGGAGACAACAGCTTCCTCAGCCAGCTCGGCGACTACGACGCCTGGCAGCTCTCGGAGCAGCGCGGGGAGAAGCTTTGGGAGGGAAGTCTTGAGGTACGTTCCGAGTTGAACAGGGAGATCACGAGCTCGATCCCGCTCGAGGAGGCCCTGCCAGAGCGCGATCCAGGCGTCTACGTGCTACGCGCTCGCGCTAAGGAAGCGACCACTCAGAGCTGGGAGCCGCAAGCCACCCAGTGGTTCGTCGTCTCCGACATCGGTCTGTCGACGCTGATGGGCAGCGACGGCCTCCATGTCTTTACGCGCTCGCTTTCCACAGCTGCGCCAAAGCCCGAGGTGACGGTCGCTCTGGTTGCGCGCAACAACGAGGTGCTGGGCGAAGCGGTCGCCGGCGCCGACGGCCACGTCCACTTCCCGGCCGGCCTCACGAGAGGGACTGGGGGACTTGCTCCCGGCCATCTGGAGGCGCGTGGGCAAGAAGCCGACTTTGCGATTCTCGATCTCTCCCGCGCTGGCTTCGACCTGACCGATCGCGGCGTCGAGGGGCGGCCGGCTCCGGGCCCGGTTGATCTCTTCCTCTACACTGAACGGGGCGTCTATAGGCCCGGCGAAACGGTTCACCTGTCGGCTCTCGTCCGCGACGATGTGGGTCTGGCCATTCAAGAGTTGCCTCTCACCTTCGTGGTGACCCGACCGGATGGGCTGGAAGATCGCCGGATCGCCTCGCAGGAAACCGTACCCGGCGCGCATGTGCTGGAACTGCCACTGATCGGTGCAGCGATGCGGGGAACCTGGCGGGTCGCAGCTCATGCCGATCCCAACGAACCTGCCATTGCCGAAACCGAGTTCCTGGTCGAAGACTTCGTGCCCGACAGGATCGAGTTCGAGATGCAGACTTCGGCGAAGCAACTGCCGCGCGATGAAGCGATAAAGGTCGACCTAGAGGGACGCTTTCTCTACGGCGCATCCGCGGCCGATCTTGCTGTGGAAGGCGAACTACGCCTTGCCGCCACCGACCGCCGCCCAGAGGCGCCCGGCTACCGATTCGGCCTCGCCGATGAGGAGATCCTGGGCCAGCGCGAGACGCTCACCAGCCTCCCACGCACCGATGCCGAAGGGCGTGCGGTGATTGACGTGGCCGCGCCCATCCTCCCCGCCTCGACGCGCCCGCTGGAAGCTACCCTGGCCATATCGCTCCGCGAGGCTGGCGGAAGAGCCGTGGAGGAAACTCTCACCCTTCCTGTCGCCGCGGCCGGACCGATGATTGGAATTCGTCCCGCCTTCCCGGGCAACGCCGTAGATGAAGGAGGAACGGCGGCCTTCGATCTGATCGCTCTCGACAAGGACGGCAGCCAGGTCAACCTTCCCGGTCAGCGCTGGGAGCTCTTCCGCATCGAGAGGAACTTCCAGTGGTACCGGGCCGACGGCCGCTGGTCCTATGAGGCAGTGGAGTACACCACGCGCGTTGCCGACGGAGCTGTTGATCTTTCTGCGCAAGACCCGGCGCGGGTCAACGTCCCCGTCGACTGGGGCCGCTATCGCTTTGAAGTTTCCGCCGCTGACCCGAACGCTCCCGCTTCGAGCATCGACTTCACGGCTGGCTGGTACGTCGAAACCTCGGATGCCGACAGTCCGGACGTGTTGGATGTCTCTCTCGACCGAGCTTCCTACCAGGCCGGCGAGACCGCGCGGGTGACCCTCGGCTCGCGCTTTGCCGGAACCGCCCTCGTCAACGTGATCGGCGAGCACCTCATCGACAGCCAGGAGGTCGAGGTCGGCGAAGGTGACACAACCATTGAGCTGGAGGTGACCGAAGACTGGGGGCCCGGCGCCTATGTCACGGCCACCGTCTTCCGCGCCCCCGATGGCGACGCTGGACGCATGCCTGCCCGCGCAGTGGGGCTTGCCTGGCTGGCCGTTGATACTTCGAACAGAACCTTGAAGGTGTCTCTCGATCTGCCGCAGCTGGCGTCGCCTCGGGAAGAGCTCACCATACCGCTCGAGGTCGAAGGGCTTCCAGAGGGCGAAACCGCCTGGCTTACGCTGGCTGCGGTGGACGTCGGCATCCTGAACCTCACCGACTACGAGCCGCCAGAACCGGAAACCTGGTACTTCGGCCAGCGCGCGCTTTCCATGGAGATGCGCGACCTCTACGGCAGCCTTATCGACGGCACGCTCGGCGAAACTGGCCGGCTGCGCGTCGGCGGCGGCGCGCCGGGCGGTGGGCTGATCGGTAGTCCGCCCGCCCAGGAACCCGTAGCACTCTTTACCGGCCCGGTGGAAGCCGGCGCGGACGGCACGGCAACGGTCAAACTCGACATTCCCGAGTTCAACGGAACACTGAGGGTCATGGCGGTGGCCTGGTCGACCAGCGCCACCGGGCACGGGGTTTCCGATCTCACGGTGCGCGATCCGGTGGTCATCACCTCCGCATTGCCCCGAGTTCTGGCACCGGGAGATGAATCGCGCCTGCGGCTCGACCTGCACAATATGGAGGGACCCGAGGGGCTCTACAGCCTTGCCGTGGACTCCAGCGGACTTGTGCGGACGGGAACTCCCAGCCTAGCGACCTTCATGCTCGAAGCCGATAGCCGCGCGGCGGTTGAAGTGCCGCTTGAGGGCGTGGAGGCCGGCACGGACCAGCTGAAGATCCGCCTGACCCACAAGGACGGGACAGAAATCTCCCAAACGCTCAACATCACGGTTCGACCAGGCGCACCACCCCTATCGGAGCGACGGATCGTGACGCTGGAGCCGGGCCAAAGCCTAACTTTGGATGAGGAACTGCTGGCCGCCTACCAGCCGAAAACCGGCAGCGTCAGCCTCTCGGTGACCAACGCCGGGCGCCTGGACCTTCCGGGCATCGTGGCTGCACTGGAAACCTACCCCTATGGCTGCAGCGAGCAGGTAGCAAGCCGTGCCATGCCGCTGCTTTACCTCGCGGAGGTGGCGCAAGACATAGGCATTGGCACGGAAAGCGAAATTGCCGAGAGCGTTCGCGATGCCATCCGTAGCGTCAGTGCCAATCAGACCTCCAGCGGCAGCTTCGGTCTGTGGGGCCCGGGGTCTGGCGATCTATGGCTCGATGCCTACATCACCGACTTCCTGACGCGGGCCAGTGCCGCCGGTCACGAGGTGCCACGCCGTGTTCTCGGTCTCGCGCTCGACAACCTTTCGAACCAGTTGGCCTACACGAGCGATCCCGCCAACGCCGGAGAAGGAATTGCCTACGCCCTCTACATGCTCGCGCGCAACCAGCGGGCAGCAATATCGGACCTACGCTACTACGCTGACACCGCCCTCGACCGCTTCCCCACCCCCCTGGCCAAGGCACAACTGGGCGCCGCGCTGGCGCTTTACGGGGAGCAGAGCCGGGCAGCCGATGCCTTTGCGGCGGCTCGCGCCGACCTCGAGACCGAAGGACGGCAGCGCCGCGAGCGACGCGACTATGGCTCGCGCCTGCGGGACGCGGCAGCCACTCTTGCGCTCGCGGCAGAAGTGAGCAGCACCGCGGCACCCCTGCCGGCTTTGCTGGAGATCGTTGAGGATGCCCGGGCGCAAACCAGAGTGACGAGCACCCAGGAGAACGCCTGGATGCTGCTTGCCGCTCACGCCGTGATCGAGGAAAGCGCAGACATTGCGCTAGAGATCAATGGGCGGCAAGTGCAGGGCAGCGTCACCGAACGCTACGAGGAGCCCGCCCTCACCGGGTCGCCGGTAACCGTGGTCAACCGCTCCCAAACGGCAGTGGATGCAGTGGTTGGCATTTCCGGAGTGCCGGAAGCCGCCCCTGCCGCGGAAGCGCAAGGCTTCACCATTGAGCGTGAGTACTACACCCTCGACGGAGAGCTGACGGACCCCTCCGGGGTTGCACAGAACGAGCGCCTGGTGGTCGTTCTCCGGATTTCCGAGGACAACGCCTGGCCATCCAACGTACTGGTCGTGGACCTGCTGCCCGCCGGCTTCGAGATCGACAATCCGCGCCTGGTGGACAGCGGGGATATAGCCGCCCTTCCCTGGCTCAGCATCGACACACCGCCGGCTCATACGGAATTCCGTGACGACCGCTTCGTCGCCGCCTATGAGCGAGATCGGTCGAGCCCGCGGTCCTTCACCCTCGCCTACATGGTACGCGCAGTTTCGCCCGGCACCTTCGCGCACCCGCCCGCGATGGTCGAGGATATGTACAGGCCTCACCTGTCGGCAAGAACGGACAGTGGGCAGGTCGAGGTGTTCGGTCCAAGGCCATGATCGGCCGCCCCGCCCGCGTCACCGCGGCGGGTGCGGCGCTGCTCTTCGTGACGGCGCTGGTGCTTGGCGCCGCCTTCCTCTGTTCGAATTCAGGTGACGCTGCGGTGGAACGGGCGCGCGCTATCGACACCTCGCGTCAGGTGGTGGACCGGGCGGGGTCGCTGCTCCGACCCTTCCCGCTCCCCGACGGCCGCTGGCGCCTTCCGGTAAGGCTCGAGGAGGTCGATCCCCGCTTCGTCGACATGCTGCTCGCCTATGAGGACGCACGCTTCTACACTCACTTCGGAATCGATCCGCTGGCCGTGCTGCGTGCGTCGTGGCAATTCGCCCAACAGGGCCGCATCGTCTCCGGTGCCTCGACCCTCACGATGCAGGTCGCGCGGCTGCTCTCGCCAAGGTCGGAGCGGACTCTCTGGGGCAAACTCGTCCAGATGCGCGATGCGGTGAGGCTCGAAATCGCCTTTTCTAAGCAAGAGATTCTGGAGCTCTATCTGACACTTGCCCCCTACGGCGGGAACATCGAGGGGATCCGCGCGGCCTCCCTTGCCTGGTTCGGCAAGGAACCTCGTCGTCTGACGCCGGCGGAGACGGCGCTGCTGGTCGCCTTGCCGCAGTCACCGGAAAGCCGCCGGCCGGACCGCTTTTCTGACGAAGCGCGTGCATCGCGCGATCGAGTCATTGCGCGCCTGACAGCCTCGGCGCGCGTCACGGAAACGGAAGCCGGGCTTGCAATGGCCGGCCCGGTGCCGGAAACCAGGCGCCCGCTGCCCAATCATGCAGCCCACCTCGCGCGTCGGCTGGCTGCTGCGCAACCCGGCAATGCACGGGTGCAGGTGACAGTGGACAAGAACCTTCAAGCAAGGCTGGAAAACCTGGCCGCCGAGCGGGCAAGTCTAGTTGGCCCGCGCGCTTCGCTGGCAATATTGGTCGCGGATCACGAAACCGGGGAGGTGCTGGCCGAGGTCGGTTCGGCGGGACTCTTCGCAGATGGACGCGCCGGACATGTGGACATGGTCCATGCGGTGCGCTCGCCGGGATCGACCTTGAAGCCCTTGATCTACGGCCTGGCCTTCGAAAGCCGCATCGCGCACCCGGAAACCCTTATCGAGGATCGTCCCGTCAGCTTCGCCGGCTATCGGCCGAAGAACTTTGAACTCGCTCACCAGGGAACCGTTACGGTTCGCGAAGCTCTGCAGCTGTCGCTCAACGTGCCCGCCGTACGTCTTCTGGAGGCGGTCGGCCCCGCCCGTCTGACGGCGCGACTGCGACGGGCAGGCCTGGCACCGGCTCTGCCGCGGCACGCCAGCGCCGGTCTGCCCATTGGGCTTGGAGGCGTCGGCTTGAGTCTCGACGAGCTGGTGCGCCTCTTCGGCGGGATCGCCCGCGGCGGGGAGCCCCTTATGCTACAGCGCCAGCTAAACCAGATCGCGGCGCAGGCAACCGCCGGCGAGTTTCTTGATGCCGGTGCTTCCTGGCTGGTCGCGGAGGTGCTGCTAGGCACACCGCCACCTCCTGGACGCGGTCGAGAGGCCATTGCCTACAAGACCGGCACTTCCTATGGCTATCGGGATGCCTGGGCGATCGGCTTCGACGGTCGCCACGTCATCGGGGTGTGGGTAGGACGGCCGGATGGCGCGCCCCTGCCCGGCCTGACCGGTCGCACGGCGGCCGCTCCCGTACTTTTCGACGTCTTCCGACGCCTGTCGCAGGAGCGTGTGCCACTCCCCCCGGCACCACCGGGCACGCTCGTCGCCAACGGGGCAGCGCTTCCGGCGGCGCTGCGTCGTTTTTCCGGAGATCTCTCGCTTGGCCAGCCCGACGTGCAGCCTGAAGCGCCGCCCGCCATCATCTATCCACCTGATGGCGCCCGGGTGGACCTTGGGCTGCGCAAGGGGGCTCCGGCTCCGCCCCTCATCATGAAGCTCGACGGCGGCCGCCCTCCCTTCCACTGGTTCGCCGACGGGCGCTCCCTCGGTAACGCACAACACCGGCGGACTGCCTCCTGGGAGCCGGAAGGCCCCGGCTTTTCGACCCTTTCGGTAGTCGATGCTGCGGGAGAAGCGACCAGCGTCACCATCTTCCTCGAGTGAAGCTATTCGACCGCTATATCGAAGTGATGAACGTCTTCGCGCCGGCCGAGCTTGGAATAGAGGGCGACCGGCGCCTCCTCTTGCCAATCGGCCTGGACGAAGATGACGTACCCTCCCCGCTCGGCCGCGACGACCTTGAGCGATTCGATGAGCGCGGTCGCAACACCACGGCGACGATGCGCGTCGACCACCGCCAGGTCGTAGAGATAGAACTCGCTGCGTTCCTGCTCAAACTTCCGCAGTTCATAGGCGGCGAGCCCGCCAACCACTTTCCCCCGAGCGATGGCAACGAGGGCGACAAAGGTATCATCGCCCAGCAGTTCCCGTTGATAGGCCGCCGACGGTCGTGCACCTCCGTAGGTCCGGGGCTCCTGGAAGACTTCCGCGAAGAGATCCAGCAACTCCTCCATCACCCTCAGGTCTCCCGCGGAAAGTCGCCTGATCTCCATGTCTTCCTTTCTCCGAACAGCAATATCTCGGCATCAGTATAGGCCGAAACGAACCGGCGTCGCGCCTGACCGTTCAGTGTCGGAAGCAGCTTGGCGGGAGCACAGGCACTCAGCCTGAACTCCCGCCCCGGGCATCCCCACCAGAGTCAGGCTGGCGTCTCTTTCAGCTGCGCCGTCAGTCGCGTGTCGACGGCGTAGAGGATGACGAAAGTTGCCAGCAGCAAGGCGCCGCCGCTCGCCAGGAAGACGGCCTGGACCCCGCTGTGGTCCAGAATGAAACCGCCGGCCGCCGCGCCGCTAGCGATCGCGAAGTTGATGGCCGCGACGAAAAGGCCCCCAGCGCTTTCCGTCTCGTCAGGCACAGCCCGAGTGATCCAGGTGGACCAGGCAACGGGAACCGCCCCGAATGCAAGTCCCCACCCGGCAACGAGAGCCGCGTCAAGCAGCAGTTTGCCGCCGAGACTGGAGAGCATCAGGGCGAGCGAGCCCAGGACCAGCGGCATGAGCGTCAGAGTAAGCCGCATTGAACGGCTGAGAAGAAGGGCGGCGAGATAGTTGCCCAGAAAATTGGCGATTCCGAAGACCAGGAGAATGAGGGAAACTGCTTCCACCCCCAAGCCGGTCACCTGCTCCAGGAACGGACGAATGTAGGTGAAGAAGGCGAAGTGGCCGACGAAGATCAGCAGGATGGCAAGCATCGCCCTACTGACATGCCGTCGGGAGAGAACCTCGAACAGGGTGCGGAAACGCGCCTGACCTCTCGGCGGGAGAGAAGGAAGCGTGAGCAGCTGAAAGAGGAAAACCAGCAGGCCCAGCGCCGCGGCCGCCAGAAAAACCATTCGCCATCCGTGCGTTGACCCGAGATAACTCCCGACCGGAGCTGCGAAAATGGTCGCCGCCGAGAGACCCGACATCTGTATCGAAAGGGCCGTCGGGACGAGACGTTCCGGGACCAGTCGCATGATGACTGCTGCTGACAGGGTCCAGAAACCGCCTAACGCCATCCCGAGTAGCATCCGCCCTGCCAACAGCGTCGGAAGGTTCGGCGCGACGGCAACCAGAAGGTTAGAAAAGACAAGAAGAAGCGAAAAACCGAGCAGCACCAGGCGACGGTCGATGCGGCGCGTGATGGCGGTGACGGTCAGGCTAGTCGCGAAGCCAATCACTGCCGTAGCGGTGACGGCTTGCCCCGCAAGGCCCTCCGTTATCCCGAGTTCCCAGGCCATTGGTGTCAGCAGGCTGGCGGGAAGTAGCTCCGCCCCTACCAGTCCAAAGACACCCAGTCCCATGGAGACGACGGCCCCCCAGGCCGGCAAGATCTCCTTGGCGCCCCTTGGAGCTGCCTTCTCTACGTTCTGCACCCACAGGATCTCCTCTAGAAGAAAAGAGTGCCTGCAGATGGGTGGCTTTTCCGGATGATCTATGCCATAACATCCTAAATGCTTGATCGAAACGCCGGAATGCATCAGGAAACTGCCGACCCGGTCAGCGAGTTGCTGCTCGGCATGCGGCTGCGCGGAGCCCGTTACGGGAAGCTGCGCCTGGCGCCGCCCTTTGGGCTTCAGCTTCCGGCTACGGCGGAAGCGCACTTCCACTTCATTGCGGCCGGCCCCCTCTATCTGCAGTGCGAAGGCAGCGAGCCTCACAAGCTCAACAGCGGCGATGCAGTGCTGCTTCCCCGAGGGCAAGAGCATGCTCTGCTGTCTGAACCCGGGGTTCCGTTGCGCCCCCTGGACAGCTTGAGGGCCGCGCAGCTGTGCCACGACATCTGCCTCATGGATGCCTGTCCCGAAGGCACTTGCCGAACGAAGGATATCCTGATTTTTAGCGGCAGCATGGTTTTTGACCTGGACAGCTTGCACCCTTTGGTCGAGCTGATGCCGCAGCTGCTTTCGGTGCGAGAACTGCTTTCCAGACAACCCGAGATCATGCCGCTGCTCCGGGCGATGGAGCGGGAGATGAACGAGGCGCGCGCCGGCGCTGCAGGCATCGCCGCGCGGCTGGCGGATGTCATTGCGGCGAGCATCGTCCGCGGCTGGGTCGAATCAGGCTGCGGCAACGCCACCGGCTGGGTGGAGGCGCTGCGAGATCCGCAGCTGGGTCGCGTGATCGCGGCGCTGCACAGGAACCCGGGCCGGAACTGGACCGTGGCCGAGATGGCCGCCGAAATGGGTAGCTCTCGCTCCGTTTTCGCCGAACGCTTCACGGCCGCCACAGGAGTGACCCCCTTGCGATACCTGGCCAATCTGCGGATGCGGCTGGCGACGCAATGGCTGGCGCAGGAGCGCTTGGCCATCGACACCGTGGCCAAACGCCTGGGCTATGCTTCTCACGCCGCCTTCGCACGCGCCTACAAGCGGGTAGCCGGACACCCGCCCGGCGCCGCCCGGACCTCAAAGGCATCGCCCCCACCCATTCTGTTGAGTGAGCGATCGCCACATCGGAGCGTGGGCAGAACAAGCAGGCTAGAGTAGATCCACGCGCCAACGCGGATTGCGCGAATTCTGGTATGGCGGGCTGACGAAAGCGTTGAAGCCCAGCAGCGCGCGCCTACTCCGGCAGCACCTTCCCCGGGTTCATGATCCCTTCGGGATCCAGGGCATTCTTGATCTGCCGCATCAGCGCCACGGCTTCCCCATGCTCCGCCTGCAGGAAGGGGATCTTGCCGTAGCCGATTCCGTGCTCACCGGTGCAAGTACCGCCCATGGAAATGGCGCGCATGACCATGCGGTCGTTGTGCGCACTGGCGCGGCGGTACTCCTCCTCGTCCTCCTCGTCGATCAAATAGACGAGGTGGAAGTTGCCGTCGCCCACATGGCCGACCAGAGGGGCAAGCAGCCCACTGTCCTCAATATCGCGCTTGGTTTCCAGGATGCATTCCGCAAGGCGCGAGATAGGCACACAGACGTCGGTCGCCCAGCCGCCGCTGGCAGGCCGCAGCGCCTTTGCCGCCCAGTAGGCGTCGTGGCGGGCCTGCCACAGCTTCGAGCGATCCTCCTGCTGCGTCGCCCACTGGAAGTCGCGCCCACCGAACTCGGTCGCCAGTTCCGCAACCCGCTCAGCCTGCTCCTTCACCCCCGCCGGGGTGCCATGAAACTCGAAGAAGAGCGTGGGCAGCGCAGGGTAGTCGAGCTTTGAATAGGCATTGCAGGCGGCCATCTGGACTTCATCCAGCAACTCGATACGAGCGACCGGAATGCCTGACTGGATCGTCAGGATAACGGTGTTGACGGCACCCTCCAGGCTGTCGAAGGCGCAGACTGCGGCTGAAATCGCTTCTGGAACACCATGCAGGCGAAGCTGCACCTCGGTGATGATGCCCAGCGTGCCTTCCGAACCGACGAAGAGGCGAGTGAGATCGTAGCCCGCCGCCGACTTGCGGGCGCGCCCCCCGGTCCGGATGATGCGTCCATCGGCCGTAACCACCGTCAATCCAAGTACGTTTTCGCGCATCGTTCCGTAGCGTACGGCGTTGGTACCGCTGGCGCGCGTTGATGCCATGCCACCCAGGGAGGCATCGGCGCCGGGGTCGATCGGAAAGAAAAGACCGGTGTCGCGCAGATACTCGTTCAGTTGCTTGCGCGTCACGCCCGCCTGAACTCGACAATCCAGATCTTCGGCGTTGATCTCAAGGATCTCGTTCATGCGGCTGAGATCGATGCAGATACCGCCCTTGAGCGCCGCGATATGGCCCTCCAGGGAAGTGCCCGTGCCAAAAGGCACGATCGGCGTCTTGTGCTCCGCGCAGAGGCGCACAATCTGAGCGACTTCTTCGGTAGACTCGGCGAAAGCGACCGCATCCGGGGGAGAGCCCTCATGGTAGCTCACATCCTTGCCATGCTGTTCACGCACGGCGAGAGAGGTTGAGACGCGGTCGCCTAGAAGGCTGCGGAGTGCCTCGAGTAACTCGTTTGTCAGGGCGGTTTCTGCGCTCATTATGCTTGTCCTCTTGCTATCTTTCCGAGTCTAGCGTTGCGCCCGGAGGACACAAGCGCGCTAAGCTCGAGTCCGAGCGCCTCTTCCCTCGACACTGCCCGCGCGCTGAGCTAAAGACGCAAACGAGAGTTGTTCGCAGTTGCAATTAACGCTGCGGGCCAGTGGCAACATCAGCAAGGATGCGAGCATGGACGAAACCGAGAATCCCGTCGGTCGTACCAACGAAGAGGGAACCGTCTCCGAGGAAGTGACAGCTTCTGAGGAAGTAGGAGCCGAGGGGGCTGATCTGGACCCGTTGGATGTGGCTGACGCTCCGCTGCTGGAAGTGCCGGAGGCCGGGCTAGGAAATGAGCCGGAGCTCTTGCAGCAAGCGATGCAGTTCATCGACGCCGGTGGTCCGGTGGTTCTTATCCTGCTGCTGATGTCGGTCATTGCGCTGGCCATCATTCTGGTCAAGCTATGGCAATTCCTCCGGCTGGGTTCCAGCACCAAGGCGCGGGCTGCCGTTGCCCTCTATCGAGATGGGCGGACCGATGAGGCCCTCGCCACGCTTGTTACACAGCGCAACCCGACGGCGCAGCTATTGGCCCTCGCCATCGGCGGGCGGGAGCGCGCGGATGTACCGGAAGCGCGCCTGCGCGAGGAACTTGCCCGCCAAGGCAGCGAGCAGATCGAATCCCTGCGTGGCGGCTTGCGGGCCTTGGAAGTCATTGGGGGGCTCGCCCCGCTCCTTGGCCTGTTCGGTACAGTTTTGGGAATGATCGCCGCCTTCCAGGCGATGGAAAGAGCGGGTAACCAGGTAGACCCCTCGATCCTCTCCGGCGGCATCTGGGAAGCGCTCCTTACCACTGCCGTGGGTCTTGCGGTAGCGATCCCTGCCGTGGCCGCCCACAACTGGCTAGAACGACGGCTGGAGCGGCAAACACAAGAAATGGAGAGCCTGGTGACGCAGATCTTCACTGCCGATCTGAGCAGGCCGCGGCAGCAGCCGGCGACTCAGGACGGCCAGGCAGCCAGGCTTCGTCTCCATGCCGCTGGGGAGTGAATCGCTCGTGGGAGGCTTCAATATTGCGCGCCCTCGGCGTCGGCGCGCCAGCGTCTCCCTGACCCCCTTGATCGACGTTGTTTTCATCCTTCTGATCTTTTTCATGCTTGCCTCGAGCTTTATGGATTGGCGCTCCCTGGATCTGGGGACCCCCGTGCAGGCCACGACCGCCGGCAGCGGCGAGGGTGCCTTGCTGGTGGAGCTTCGCGCAAGCGAGGAAGGCGTCGTGCTGCGGCTTGCCGGCGAGCGGCTGAGTCCGGAGGAACTGGACGCCCGTCTGAGCGCGCGATTGGAGCAGCAGCCGGGCCAGAAGGTGCTGCTCCGGGCAGGCAAAGGCGTTGCGCTTCAGGACACTGTGAACCTGCTGGATCGGCTAGACCGGCTGGGCGTGCAAGAGCTGGCGTTGCTGCCCCCGCGAGGCTGAGGAGTATCAATGCGTTTCGACCGTCCACGACAGCGTCCCCAGGGCGACGACGCGATGCTGCCGCTTATCAACATCGTGTTCTTGCTTTTGATCTTCTTCATGATTGCCGGGAAGCTCGCCAGCAGCGATCCCTTCGAAGTCGAGCCACCAGAATCAGCCACCGAGGAGCTGCCGCGGGCTGAGGCTCCCACGCTGCTGCTTGGCAGCGATGGCCGCCTGGCCCTTGAGGGGGTCATCATCGAGCGGGACGAACTGGCCGAGCAGTTGCAGCAGCTGCGAGAAGAAGGCCGCCTGGAGCGCCTGCGTCTGCGCGCTGACGCCCGCATGGATACGCCGGATGTCGTAAGCCTGATGGAGCTGCTTCGCAGTCATGGCGTCGAACGGGTAAACCTGATCACGCAGACGCACGGAGGGGTGCGGTCGTGACGCCAGTCGTTCGTGGGCGCCACTGGATCGTTGCTCTGCTGCTTGCGGCCGCCGTTCACTTTGCCCTCTTTTTCTTCCTGATAGAGCCGCCGTCCTCCGGCGCCGTTGCCTATGGCGAGGGTGGGCTGGACATTGCCCTCGGTCCTAGCGGAGGTACACCGGGCGCCGTTACCGCCACCGCCGAAGAGAACGCCCTGGAGGCAGCCGAAACGGAGGCATCCGAAGCCGCCGAGGTGGAAGCAGAAAGCCTGGCCGAGTCGGACCCCGAGCAGACCGACCCTCTCGCTGAGCCCCTACCGCCTGAAGAAGCGGTTGCCGATCCTGTCGAGACGCAAGAGGCGCCATTTGAGCCCGATGTTGCCGAGCCTCCAGTTGAGCAACTCGCCGAAGTGATCCAGGAGCCGGAGACACCTCCCGACCAGGTCGAACCATCCGAAATGATGGAACCGCAGCTTGCTCCCACGACAGAACCGGAGGAAGCGATGGCTGCGGAAGTACCCACCGAAAGGCCCGAAGTCGTCGAAACGTCTGAGCCCGAGCCTGCTCCCACGATGGAGCCGGAGGAAGCTGTTGTGGCAGAAGCGCCGGAAGACCGGCCTGAAGTACTCGAAATGTCGGAGCCCGAACCCACTCCAACCGCGGCGGCGGAGGAAGCTGTTGTGGCGGCAATGCCGGAAGACCCTCCTCCGCCCGCTCCTGCTGCACCGCCACCGCCAAAGCCCTACCGCAAACCGCCGGCGCCGCAGATGGCCGCCCGACCGGCCCCACCTCCGCCGCCCCCCGAGGCGAGTGCTCCGGCGCCCGCGCCCGCTCCATCTGCCACACAAGAGCCTGCGCCGCCGTCTGGCGAAGCGGCAGGGAGCAACGAAAGTGCAACGGCGGACAGCAGCGACAGCCAAGTCGGCAGTGGACCAGATACCAGTGCCGGCGGCAATCCGGGCGCGGAACGCGATTACTTCGCTCAACTCCTGGCCTGGCTCGAGCGCCACAAGGAATACCCGCGGAATGCGCGGGCCAGGCGGCGTGAAGGTACAGCTATGCTCTGGGTAGAGATCGACCGTCAGGGCCGGGTCCTCGCCTACAATCTGCAGCGCAGCGCTGGAGACTCCTCTCTGGACAGAGCCGTAGAGAAGATGATTCAGAGAGCGCAACCCCTGCCGCCGCTACCCCCTGACATGCCGCAGCAGCGTTTGTCCTTCGTTGTGCCCGTGCAGTTCCACCTGCGCTAAGGAGGCCGCGCGCTCAAGGACGGCATTGGCCTTTTCTCTGCCTGGAGCGCGCGCCATTATCCGGCTGGATCAGTTGACGGGGAAAGTATATGGAGCGGATAGACTGCGCCGTCATTGGCGCGGGAGTCGTTGGCTTGGCCTGTGCACGCGCTCTCGCGCTCAGTGGCCGGGACGTCGTGGTGCTGGAGGCCACGCTCGCCATCGGCACGGAAACCTCCTCGCGCAACAGCGAAGTCATCCACGCCGGCATCTACTATCCCGCAGGTTCCCTGAAGGCCCAGAGCTGTGTGCGCGGCAAGCACCTCCTCTACGACTATCTGGAGAGCCGCGGCGTGGCTTATCGGCGCTGTGGCAAGCTGATCGTGGCAACTGACGAAAGCCAACTTCCAGTGCTTAAGACACTACAGGAGAAGGCGATCGCCAACGGCGTACACGATCTCAGCTTTTTGACGGCGGAGGAGGTGAAGGCACTGGAGCCGGAGACAGCCAGCGTAGGTGCGCTCCTGTCCCCTTCGACCGGCATTCTGGACAGCCACGGGCTCATGCTTGCCTATCAGGGGGAGGCAGAGGATGCCGGCGCCATGCTTGCGTTCGACGCGCCCGTCCTTTCAGGGAAGGTGACGCCGGCGGGCATCGAGCTCCAGGTTGGTGGGGAGTTCCCGATGGAGCTTCTTGTCGGAGAGCTGGTCAACGCCGCGGGACTTCACGCGCCCGACCTTGCCGGTCGCATCGAGGGCCTGCCCAAAGAGGCGGTGCCGCAGGCCTGGTACTGCAAGGGCAGCTACTACACCCTCGCCGGTCGCGCGCCCTTTTCGCACCTGATCTATCCGGTTCCCGAGGCGGCCGGTCTTGGCGTCCATCTGACACTCGATCTCGGTGGCCAGGCTCGCTTTGGCCCCGATACCGAATGGGTCGACTCCCCCGAGGATCTCGACGTGGATCCGGCCGGCGCGACGGACTTCTATGAAGCCGTACGCCGCTACTGGCCCGGTTTGCCCGATGGCGCCCTGCTGCCGGGATATGCGGGCATCCGGCCCAAGCTCTCCCCGCCCGATGGGGCAGCCAGCGACTTCCTCATACAGGGACCGGGTGCCCACGGTGTTCCGGGGCTCGTCAATCTCTTCGGTATTGAGAGCCCCGGCCTCACCGCCAGTCTCGCGCTCGCCGAGATCGTTCTGGAAAAGCTCGGCAGACCTACTCGCGCTCCTTGAGCGGGCCTACCCGAGTTCTTCGATTACTTGAGCGGCGTTTCGGCCACCGGCGTGATGGGCTTGCCGGTCTCAAAGAACCGCTTCAGGTTGTCCACCAGCAACTGGCCCATGAGCCCTCGGGTGTGGACTGATGCGGAGCCGACGTGTGGCAGCAGCACCACCCGCTCCATGGCGATGAGCTCTGCCGGCACATGGGGCTCATTTTCGAAGACGTCGAGCCCGGCAGAAAAGAGGCGCTCTTCCTGAAGCGCTGAAATCAAGGCCGCTTCGTCAACGACGGAGCCCCGGCCGACGTTGATCAGGACGCCGTCGGGACCCAGGGCGTTCAGAACATCGGTTGAGATGAGGTGGTGGGTTGCATCCCCGCCTGGGGCGATCGAGATCAGGATGTCCACGTCGCGGGCCATCTCCACCAGATCGCCATAGAAGGGATAGGCAACATCTTCCTGCTTGCGGCGTCCGTGATAGACGATCGTCGAGCCAAAGGCTTCCAGACGAGTCGCAACCGCCTTCCCGATGCGCCCCAGGCCCAGAATCCCGACCTTCCGGTCGCGCAGCGTCTGACGCGTCAGGGGGAAGGGCCCCTCCTTCTCCCAACGGCCTGCCCGGAGGTAGCGTTCGCTTTCCGAAAGCTGACGCAGGGTCATCAGAAGCAAGCCCAGCGTCGTATCGGCGACCTCTTCGGTGAGGACGTCCGGAGTGTTGGTCACATAGATGCCGTGCTCCCCGGCCCAGGCGGCATCCACCGTATCGTAGCCAACGCCAAAGTTTGCGACGATCTTGAGGTTGGGAAGACGGCTCATGAGTTCGCCATCCACCGGGCGCTTGCCCCCGGTCGCGATGCCTTCGATCTTGTCTGCCAAGGCCGTGATTTCCGCTTCCGGATCTTCAGCCTCCCACAACTTGTGGAGCGTAAAGGCTTCATCCAGCTGCTTGACGACCAGGTCCATCATCGGACTGGGCATCAGCACGTGCGGCTTGCTCATACGTCTTTTCCTTATCCCTAGTTGTTATTGGCGCGAGCCGGCGCCCCTCTCTAAAGAAGCGTTCCTCCCGCGATCTCACCGGATGGTTAGCAGGAATGGCGGCCCGGAGGAACGCCTATCCCACCTCAACGGTAAACCAGTGACGGGAGCCACATGGAGAGGGCTGGCACATAGGTTACCAGCAGCAACACGATGACCAGCGGCACCAGGAAAGGGAGCGTGCCTGAAAGTGCCCGCTCGAATGGAATCTTGGCGACCCGCGCGAGAACGTAGAGGACCATGCCCACCGGCGGGGTCAGGAGCCCGATCATCAGGTTCAGCACCATGATGACGCCGAAGTGGACCGGATCGACCCCTACGAAAACCGCAATCGGGAGCAGCACCGGCACCAGGATGGTGATGGCGGCGACCGTCTCCAGGAAGCAGCCAACAATGATTAGGATGATGTTGATCAGCAGCAGGACGATGATTGGATTTTCGCTGATCTGAAGGATCAGGGAGGCAAACTGCTCCGCGGTCCGCGTGGAGGTGAGGATCCACGCGAAGATCGAAGCTCCCGCCACGATGAAAAGGATCACCGCGGTGGTTTCGATCGTGTCCATCGATACACGCAGGAACCGCTTCCAGGTCAGGGTGCGATAGATCAGCGTGCCGAGAAGCAGTGCGTAGAAGCAGGCGGCAATGGCGGCCTCAGTCGGCGTGAAGATGCCGAAGAGGATGCCGCCCACGATGATCACAGGGGTCAGAAGCGAGAGGAAAGCTGCCTTGAAGCTGTGCCAGAGCAAACAGAGGTTGAAGGCCTGATCGCGCGGGTATCCCCGTCGTCTGGCCGTCCAGGCAACCAGCGCCATGAGCGCCGCGGCCATCACTAGCCCCGGCACCAGGCCGGCCGCAAAGAGCTGGCCGATGGAAGCGCCGGCAATAACCCCGTAGATAACCATGGGCAAGGAGGGAGGGATGATCGGGCCGATGGTGGAGGAAGCCGCGGTGACACCGACCGAGAAATCCAGGTCGTAGCCGGCATCCTTCATTGCCTTGATCTCGATCGCTCCCAAGCCGCCGGCGTCCGCAACGGCGGCGCCGGACATGCCGGCGAAGATCACCGACGCACCGACATTTACATGGCCGAGGCCGCCGCGCATCCAGCCCACGATCGCCTTGGCGAAGGTGAAGATCCGGTTGGTTATGCCGGCCGTATTCATCAGGTTGCCGGCCAGAATGAAGAAGGGGACCGCCAGCAGGGGAAAGGAATCTACCCCGTTCACCATGCGGTGGATAACGACGACCTCCGGCGCATTGCCGGACAGCATGATGTAGACGAGGGAAGAGCCGGCCAGCGCGATTCCGATGGGCGCCCCGATGATGATCAGGGCGAAAAGCACCACGAACATGATAGCCACGAACAAGGCAGTCACTCCATCCCGGGACGATCGGGCGTCTGGACTGGCCCGGCCATGCGAATAAGGGGGCTGCTGCGGGTGCGCCAATGGACCCAGGCAGCATAGAGAGCGTAGAGGGTGCAGACCGCAAGGCCGGCTGTAACGCCCCAGTAGATCAGGGACTTCGGCCAGTCGATGGAGGTCATCGACTGCCGAGTGCGCTGGGCCAGCTGGATGCAGAGCAAAGTCATCTTCGCAAAAAAGGCGACGGAGATCAGGTCGACCACCGTCGAAAGCACCCGCCTCATCCCCATGGGCATCCAGCGATAGAAGATTTCCACCGCGATGTTGGATTCCTTGCGTACCACCATCACCAGGCCGAAGAAGGTGGCCCAGATCAGCAGGTAGCGCGCGATCTCTTCAGTCCAGGCGAAGGAGCTGTTGAGCACATAACGGCTAAAGAACTGGAGGAAAACGACGAATGCCAAGACCCAGAAGACGACGAAGGGAAAGGCATCGATCCAGCGCAAGTCACTGGTGTCCAGGGCCTCGTCGTCCTCGTCGAGCAGGGGCGTAGAATCAGGGAGCTCGCCGCCATGAGGAAGCGTCATTCGCTGCTCCGTTCGCTGCGGGAGAGAAAACTATCTGAAACCAGAGATCAGAAAACGGCAGCACGCGAGCGACTTCGCGCGCTGCCGTGTCGATCAAAGGTCCTGGAGGCGGTCGTAGACCTCCGGGTCCCAGGTGGCATCGGGACCGCTGTGGGCTTCTACGACAAGCTCCCGGAAGGGTGTACGATCGACCTCAACGACCTGCTTGCCCATGTCGCGGAAGGATTGGACCAACTCCTGCTCCAGTTCCCGGATGTCCTGGGTGCAGTTTTCCGCCGCCTGCTCGATCAGGTCGACCAGGATGTCGCGGTCCGCTTCATCCATGCTATCCCAGGTCGGCCCGCCGATGATGGTAAGCAGCGCGTCGGTGATGTGGCCGGTCAGGACGATGTACTCCTGCACCTCGTAGAACTTCTTTGCATCGATCGCCGGCAGGGGGTTCTCCTGCGCATCCACCACCCCCTGCTGCAGCGCCAGGTAGACTTCCGAAAAGGCGATCGGCGCAGGATTGGCGCCGGCGGCTTTCGGGAACATCATATAGAGCGGTGCGTCCGGCACGCGGATCTTCAGCCCCTGCATGTCTTCGGGCTTCTCGATCGGCTTGTTCGACGTCACGTGGCGCTCGCCGTAGTAGGTAAGCGAAACGATGTGGTTCCCGCTCGCCTCGTAATAGCCTTCGGACAGCTCCTGAAAGAGGTCGCTGTTGCGGAAAGTCTCCCAGTGGTCGAAGTCGCGGAACATATAGGGCGCGCCACCGATGGCCACCGATGGATAAGCGCGGCCGGCGAAAAGCTGCCCGGTATAGATGATATCGACGGTCCCTAGCCCAAGCCCTTCGTTGATGTCCGTTTCCTTGCCCAGGGAGGAAGCCGGATAGACCTCGATGGTGTAGCGACCATCGGTTGCCTTCTCGAACTCCTCGCCTACCCACTGGGCCCAGTGATGATAGGGCTCGCTCGCTTCGTAGACGTGAGCCCATTTCAACTCGGTCTGGGCTGAGGCAGAAGCAGCGAAGGTAAAGGCAGCTACGGCAGCCAGAGCACTACCGGCAAAGACTCGCGCAAGGCGGCTGGTGCTGGACATTGTTCCTCCCTATCAGGTCTGGTCATTCTTCTTATGGACAGTCGCGCACCGATAGTTCAGGGCGAATCAAGGTGTGTCAAGATGTCGCTGACGATCGTTCGACCAGTAAGCTCCGCCGTCGCCACACCGGCTGCCGCATCTGCGCGACGACGGAGGAAAAAGAGCCTATTTCCAGCTTTCAGACAGCTCGCCGATCCTCTACGGGGTCTAGCGGGTAAATCGGGCGACGAACCTTGGTGAAGTTGAGCTGGCTGTAATCCGAGGTGCAAACACCCACGCCGGCGCATTCGATGATGTCCCGCGCGATGTGCTTCAGGCCGGCACGCCAGTGGATGCGGCTCTTCAGCATTACATAGCGCTTTTGCATCGGATCGATCCCAAGGCTGAGCAGCACGTTGATGTCGTGCGGCTCCACATGACGAGAGATGATGACGATCTCGACGCGACCCGTGTCGAGCACTACCGCCGTGCCCATGTCCATGGCGACGCCGGCGTACATGGGCCCCTTGTTCCGATAGCGGCCTTCGGAGATGGTCTTGATACGCCCGGTGACCTCGAGCGGCCGGCTTTCGACCGGAAGGCTCGGCATCGGCAGCTTGCCGCCGAGGCTGAGCGTGACGGTCTGCCCGATGCCCGCGGCCACCGCCTGCTGCACCGCTTCCGGATCGAAGATGGCGAAGGCCGCGACATCCTCCAGTTCCTGCCGCAAGATCTCCGCCAGAACGGCGGTGGTGTCCATCGTGCCGCCGGAGGCTGCATTGTCGTAGTGGTCCAAAAGGATGATCGGGCCTTTTTTGGCATCCGGCGGCGTGGCCTTGGCACGAGCGACAGAGACCGCCAGGGGCTCCGGCCGATAGACGAAAGCCTCCCGCTCCTTCCAGGCGCTATCCAGCAGCTCGTCGCGCAACCGCTCCGCAAGGGCGCGGTCGTTGTCGGTCACCACCACGACCGAAAGACCCGCGTCGCGGATGTCCGCATGGGGAAAGCCGACAAAGAGGCTCACTGCC
>JAJUFM010000010.1 GCA_029265995.1 Rhodospirillaceae bacterium
AGGCAGATCCAGAGCACCTCGCCCAGGCCCGCCCGCAGGGGCCGCCCCACCATGAAGAGGCCGATGGCGAAGAGCGCGCAGGGGCCCGCGGCGGCACCCAGGATGTCCAGGAAGTTCTTGACCGGCTCCGGCAGGGGCTGCGCACTCGCGGCCCAGAGCAGGCCGGCAATGGCGGAGAGGAAAAGCGGGTTGCGCAGCACGGCGAGACCGGCCATCCGCAGCGGGCCGGGACCGCTGTCGTCTCGGGCGCGTCCAAGTTCCAGCACGACGATCGCGGCGATGATCACCAGTGTTCCGTGGAGCGCAGTAGTGATGATGGCGGGCAAAAGGCCTTCCTGGCCGAAGGCCAGCATCAACAGGGGCACGCCCATGTAGCCGGTGTTCGAGAAGATGGCGGACATGCCGTGCAGCGTACTGAGCTCGATGCGGCCGCCTAGCAGGCCCCTGGCGATCAGCGCCGAGGGCAGGAGGACCAGCAAGAGCCCCAGCCCGTAGACCGCAATGAAGTCCCAATGGAGGATGGCGCTCAGCGGGGTATCGGCGAGGGAGCCGAAGAAGAGCGCCGGCAATGCGGCATAGTAGACGAAGCCGTTGAGAGCGCGGCTGGAGTCGAGTCCGAGGATGCCTGCCCGGCCGCTGATGTAGCCGGCGGCCATGATGGCGAAGACCGGCAGGACGACGTTCAGTATTGCTCCCATGGCGCGGCAGACTGTCGCCACAATCGGCGGGTGTCCAGCGCGGATCGCGTTGAGCTGACACGCGCGCTAATCAAAACAATCGGGCCGCTACTCCGCAGCCTTCGGCAGGTCCAAAGGAAGTTCCGGCTGATCGCTGCGCTTGCTGCGCCGACTGAATCGCCGTCGTAGCCAGGCGGCGAGGTTCGCACGGGCTAGGAGGGCGCAGGGCGTCACGATCAGGGTCAGCACGGTGGCGAAGGCAAGCCCGAAGGCAATGGCCATGGCCAGCTGCTGCCACCACTGGGTTGAAGGCGCGCCGAACTGTACGCTGCGGCCGAGCAAGTCCACGTTCATGCCGAGCGCCATCGGCATGAGGCCAAGGATCGTGGTGATGGTGGTCAGCATAACGGGGCGCAAACGCTGGGCGCCCGTGCGCAGCAGCGCCTCGTGCAGGTCCATCTTCTCCTGCTTCAGCCGATCGAAGGTGTCGATCAGCACGATGTTGTTGTTCACGACGATGCCGGCCAGCGCGATCACGCCAATGCCGCTCATGACGATGCCGAACGGCTGGTTGGTGATGAGCAGGCCAAGCATCACGCCGATGGTGGAAAGGACGACGGCCGAGAGCACCAGGGCGGCGTTGTAGAAGGAATTGAACTGCGTCACCAAAATGATCGCCATCAGAAAGAGCGCGATCACAAAAGCCTTGCCAAGAAAGTCTGCAGCCGCGCGCTGCTCCTCGTCCTCGCCGCGGAAGGAAACTCTGACCGCCGGGTTGAGGTCGAGACTGCCGATCTCCTGCCGCAGTTCCCGCACTTTATCGTCGGGCAGCAGCCCGGGGGCGACATCGCTGCGGATCGTCATGGTCCGCATGCCGTCCACGCGACGTAGCAGGGAGGTCTGCGGCACAGGCTGCAGGCTGACGAAGTTCGCGATGGGGACATTGCCGCGGTCGGTCTGCACCCGGATGCGCTGCAGATGCGTACTGTTCCGGAACTCCTTGGGCAAGCGCACCACGATGTCGATCTCTTCTTCCGTGGTGTCCGGGCGGTAGTTGCCGATCTCCATTCCCCAGGTCGCCATCTGGACATAGGAGCCGATCAGTTGGACGTCGGCGCCGAACTTGGCTGCCTGAGCCCGATCCACCTGCATTTCCCACTCGAGTCCGGGAACCGGTCGTCCTTCTTCCAGGTCGACAAAACCGCCTACCCGATCCATCACCTCGAGGATCTGGTCGATCGTCGGTTCGAGAAGACTGGGATCGGACGAACTCAATTGGATCTGGATCGGTTTGCCTACCGGCGGCCCAGCCTCCTGTTCGCGCAGCTCGATGGTGGTGCCGGCAAGATGCGCCGAGCGTTCCCGGATCTCGTTGAGGATCTCCTGTGCCGGCCGGCGCGCGAACCAGTCGACGAACTCCAACTGTATGATGCCGACCAGATCTTCCGGCTCTTCGTCATTTTCACGGCCGGAGCTCGCGACGGAGCGAGCATAGATGGAGTGGAATTCTCCGCGCTCTGCCTGAAGATCAAGAACCTCCTGCTCCACCTCCCGCACCAGGGCGTCGCGTTCGTGAATGGAGAGGTTGCCGCGACCGTGTACCCAAAGAGATACATTCTCGGGCTCCACAGCGGGGAAGAACTCGACGCCTCGACCAAAGGTCACGTAGGCACCTTGAACAACTATCAGCAGAGCGAGCGAGGCCAGTAGAATTTTGCCGGGATGCCGCAAGGCCACGTTCAATAGCTGTAGGTAGCGGCCGGTTATGCCCTTTACCTGGCGGAGATCTCCTTCCTCCCCGGCGGAAAGCGCACGCATGCGTTCCGGATCTACGGGCGCACCGGACTTTCCGATCAGGCCACCCAGGGCCGGTACGAACACCAGAGCCATCAGCAGCGAGGCGGTGAGGGTGGAGACCAGAGTGATGGGCAGGAACTTCATGAACTCGCCCACCACGCCCGGCCAGAAGAGAAGCGGCAGAAAGGCCGCGAGGGTGGTCGCCGTCGCCGAAATTACCGGCCAGGCCATCCGATTGGCAGCCAGTGCATAGGCCTGGTGTCGCGGCAGGCCCTCCAACAGCTTCCGGTCGGCGTATTCAGTGACGATGATGGCGCCATCGACCAGCATGCCGACGGCCAGGATCAGGCTGAAGAGCACCACCATGTTGACGGTAAGGCCAAAGATCATCAGCGCCAGGATGCCGGTGAGGAAGGCGCCGGGGATGGCGACCCCTACCAGCGCTGCCGAGCGCAGCCCAAGGGCGGCGACGATCACGATCATCACCAGCAGGATCGCGCTCAGCACGTTGTTCTGCAGGTCCGACAGCATGGTGGCGATGGTCGTCGACTTGTCCTGGCTGAAGCTGACGTTCATCCCGTCGGACCAGGCGGCGCTTTCCCGCAAAACAAGCGCCTTCACCTGCTCGATCGTCTCGATGATGTTGGCGCCGGTGCGCTTGGAGATCTCGAGGGTCAGGGCCGGCTGGCCGTTGACCCGAGCCATGTCTTCCGGATCCTTGAAGGTGGCGTTGAGCCGGCCGACATCGCGAAAGCGGATGACCGTATCGCCAGAGACCTTCACCGGCATGTCGAGAATGTCGTTCAGATTCTCGAAGAGCCCCGGCACCTTCACCGGAAAGCGCCCGCGCCCGGTATCCATCTCGCCGGCTGCCACGACCTGGTTGTTGCGGCGCACCGAGTCCAAGATTGCGGTGGCGTCGAGGTTGTAGCTTTCCAGCGCCAGAGGATCGACGATCAGCTCGACCAGCTCGTCGCGGTCGCCCCCGATTTCGGCCTCCAGCACGTTGGGGATGCCTTCGATCTTGTCCTGCAGATCGCGGGCCACCTGCAGCAGGGTTCGCTCGGGAACGGCGCCGCCAAGGGTGACCACAAGCACGGGGAAGAGGCTGAGGTTCACCTCGTGAACCCGCGGTTCCTCAGCGTCCGCCGGCAGTTCCGCCTTGGCGATATCGACCTGCTCGCGAACGTCCGTCAGCGCCTTGGAGATGTCATAGCCCGCTTCGAACTCGACCAGAACCATGCCGCCGCCCATAAAGGCGGTCGAGCGCATCTCCTTCTTCCCCTCGACCGAGGAAAGTTCCTGTTCAACCGGCTTGATGAGCAGGCGTTCGGCGTCCTCCGGGGAGATGCCCTGCTGGATCAGGGAGACATAGACGTAGGGGATGTTAACGTCTGGCTCTGCCTCCTTGGGGATCGTGACGTAGGCATAGGCACCGGCAATCAGGAGCAGGAGCAGCGTCGCGAGAACGGTTCGCGTGTGGCTGAGTATCGCGTCGATCAGCCGGCTCACGATCCAGTCCCTTCGCCGCGGTCGGCAATTTCCGCCTCATCGACGGCCGTTACTGCCTGCCCATCCTGAACGTACTGCTGCCCGACCGTAATCAGCTGAACCTCCTCCGGCAGGCCGCCAACCCAGACGCCCTCCGGCAGCTGCTCAAGGATTTTGACAGGATGAAACTCCACCACCCCCTCGTCATTCACGGCGCGCACCCCTACCGGCCCTTCGTCGGACAGAACGAGAATGGCAGGTGAGACCAGGTGGGCCTGAACCTCCCTGAGCGGCAGGCGCAGAGTGGCGGTCATTCCCGCCTTCAAACTGCTGTCCCCATTGGGAACAGCCACTTCCACGCGAAAGGTGCGGGTATCGGGATCTGCCGTGCGCGCGATGAAGCGAATTGCGCCTTCGCGCTCTTCACCGCTGGCAAGGATCACGTGTCCCGGCGATCCCAGTTCCAGTTCACCTACATCCCGTTCGTTGACCGTCGCGATGGCGATCAAAGGATCAAGATCGACGAGGCGTCCGACGGGATCGCCTACCTGCAGCAAATCGCCGAGTTCGACAGGTCGCTCCTCCAAGATCCCGCCAAAGGGCGCCCTGATGCTTAGCTGTGCCTGTGCCAGCTCTGCCCGGCGCAAGGCAGCCTGCGCTTGTTCGAGCTGCGCGCGGGTCGCGGCATGCTGTGTTTCCGGTGCGTGACCGCGTTCCCGCAGTTGTGCCGCAGCGTTGTACTCGAGCTCCCGCGAGGCGACGAGAGCGCGCGCTTCGGCGACGGCGGCGGTGCGGTCGCGATCTTCGAGCTGCGCAATCAGCGTACCTTCCTCTACCCGCTCTCCCTTGGAGACCGGGAGTTCAATGACCATCCCGGGCTGTTCGCTGCGAAGCTGCACTTCGCGGTCCGCCTCGGTGCGACCGTTGATAACCAGTTCGATCACGTGAGGCTCTGCGCGCTGGGTGCGTACTCTTACTTCCGGCCGGCGATCGGCAGCCTCCAGCCGCGCCGCCTCCTTCTGCATTTGCGGCCCGCCGGAATCACCCAGCAGGGCTCCGGAAAACACCCAAAGGATCGCCCCGACACCGATCAGCAGGGCGATGAAATACGAGCGATTCTTGCGAGGTTTCACTGAGATCTGCTCCGCTGCTACGGCTATTCCGCCGCGCGGTCATGCGGTTCCTGGACTGGGCCCTGAAGTTCGGCCGCAAGGCGCGGCCGGTTCTGCCGGAGGTAGTCGAGGCAGCTCCGGTAGTAGGCAAGGCCAAGTCCGTGGAGGAAGGCCCCGCTGGGGGATGTGATTGAAGGCTCGCAGTCCTCCATCCAGGCCAGCTTGCCCTCCAGCTCGGCGATGCGCGCGTCGATGATGGACAGGAGCAGTGGTGGAGGCAGCAGATCTCCATAGAGCAGGGTAAAGAGGAAGTCGGACCGCAGGCGATCTGGCTGTGGCGGCTGCCCGAGAGCTGCAATCAAACGCTCTCGACCCAGCGGGGTCAGGGAAAAGATCTTCTTTGCCGGTCTTCGATCTTCCACGAGCGGTTCTGCCGAAACCGCCCCCTCTTCGGCAAGACGCCTCAAGGCCGGATAAATCGACCCAAAGCTCGTGTCCTGGAAGAGCGCGTGCGGCGGCTGTTCGAGCCGCTTCTTGATTTCATAGCCGCTCGCCGGTCCACGAGACAGAACGGCCAGGCAAAGGATCTTGGCATCCATGGATGGCTGCCTCCGTGCCGCAGTTCATCAGTGAGGCAGCATATATATCGATCCGATATAAGATTCGAGTTCGCAGTTGCGCCACTTTGGGCAAAAATCTTGCGTAGCGATTTGTTCCGCCAGGCCTTTGAAAGCTACTTGTCCTGGTTCGCGGGCGAGGGCTTCAAGGCTTGACCGATCAGGTTCATCAAGTCGCCCGGAATGGGGAAAACGATGGTGTTTGACCGCTCGTTGGCAATGGAGTAGAGGGCCGAGAAGTAGCGAAGAGTCATGGCTTCGGGATGATCGGCCAGCTGCTCGGCCGCCTCTACCAGCTTTGCCGCGGCCTGCTCCTCACCTTCTGCATCAATGATGCGGGCGCGACGATTACGCTCGGCTTCGGCCTGGCGGGCGATGGCGCGCACCATCGACTCATCGATGTCCACGTGCTTGATCTCGACGTTGGCGACCTTCACGCCCCAGGCATCGGTCTGCTGATCGAGAATTTCCTGAATATCGTTATTGAGCTTGTCGCGCTCCGCCAGCATGTCGTCCAGTTCATGCTTGCCAAGGACCGAGCGTAGGGTGGTTTGAGCAAGCTCGCTGGTGGCCTGGAGATAGTTTTCCACCTGAATGGTGGCGCGATCGGCCTCGATGACGCGGGCGTAGATCACCGCGTTCACCTTCACGGATACGTTATCCCGGCTGATCACGTCTTGGCTTGGGACGTCGATGACCACGACGCGCATGTCGACCCGGACCATCTGCTGGATGTAGGGGATCAGCAGGATCAGACCCGGGCCGCGGACACCCGTGTAGCGCCCGAGCGTGAAGACCACTGCCCGCTCGTACTCCCTCAGCACCTTGATCGCTGAGGAAAGAAAGAGGATCAGCAGGACAGCGATCGCGATGTAGGTAAAGATATCGAAGGGAATTTGCATGATCCTCACTCTTCTTCCTGAAATGTCGGCGCGGCATGGGGTGTTACCTCAAGAACCAGACCCTGCAGATCGGTCACTCTGACTGATCTGCCGGGCTGGAAAGACTGGTCGCCGCGCGCTTGCCAGACTTCTCCCTGCACACGGACCCGACCGCTCGTCCCTTTCCACTCGACGACCTTCCCCGTGCTGCCGATCAACTCCTCTCGGCCCGCCCGGACGGGGCGGCGAAGAGAACGGGAGAAGAGGCGCAGGACCACCGCCAGCAAAAGGAGCGACAGGCCCGTCATGATGCCGATGGTCCACCAGGAAAGCTCGAAGCCCGGTGCGTCAGCTTCATCGAAGAGCATTGCTGCCCCAAGCGCGAAAGCAATGGCGCCGCCAATGCCCAGAACGCCGATGGAAGGAACCAGTGCCTCCGCGGTCATCAGGCCCACCCCCAGGAGCAACAAGGCAAGTCCGGCGTAATCGAGCGGCAGGATCGAAAGGGAAAAGAGAGCCAGCAGCAGGCTGATGGCGCCGACGGTTCCTGGGTAGAGCGCGCCCGGATTGGAGAACTCGAAGATCAGGCCGTAGATCCCAATCATCATCAAAACCAGCGCGAGATTGGGATTGCTGATGATGGCAAGGAAGCGGGCGCGCCAATCGGGATCGCGCGTCACGATCTCCATGTTCTCGGTGGAGAGGATGACCTCCCGGCCGCGCTCCATGACGAGGCTGCGTCCCGTTACGGCAGCGAGCAGCTCTTCCAGATCGCCGGCGACCACATCGATCACCTGCTCCCGCTCCGCTTCTGCCGCAGAGAGGCTCGCGGCCTGCCGCACCGCCTTCTCTGCCCAGTCGGCGTTGCGGCCGTGTAGCTCGGCGAGTGCGCGGATGTAGGCAACTGCATCCTCAACCATCTTGGCGGACATGGGGTCGGAGTCGGCGCGCCCCTCTTGCGCCTCCCTATCGGGTTCCTCTGCTTCAGTTGCGGAAGTATCCAGATCTCCCGCTCTGGCGCCCACCCGGACCGGTGTGGCTGCACCGAGAGTGGTGCCAGGTGCCATGACGGCCAGATGGCTTGCATAGAGGATGTAGGTGCCGGCGCTGGCAGCGCGCGCACCGCGCGGCCAGACCCAGGTTGCGACTGGAATGGGGGAGGCCAGAATTGCCTGGATCATCTGGCGCATCGAGGAGTCCAGGCCGCCCGGGGTATCCAGGCGCAGGATCAGCAAATCATGCTCCTCTTCTGCTGCTTCCTGCAGGCCGCGGAGCAGATAGTCCGCGCTGGCTGGCCCGATCGCGCCTTCCCAGGTGAGGAGCAGAGCCGTGGGAGCTTCCTCACTCTGTTGGGAGCTTTCCTGCCCATGACCGGGAAGGGTCAGGGCGACCGTCGCAAGCGTAAGCAGCAGGAAGCAGAGCAGTCTCCTCGCCGTTCTCAAACTGCCCTTGGCCTGCTGCATGTGCCTGATGCCTCTGCCGGTTCAAGAGCGGGTTGCCCTCATGCGCGTTCGCGAGCTTCAGAAGCGGCCGGAAGACTTTCTGAAAGGGCTCACGAGAGCATAGTAGAAAATTATGAACTCCAGGCGGTACTTCAAAGGGTTCCGGCCGTCGCGCGCTGCTCCTTGACGCTGCACAGCACAAGAAAACCGAAAAGAAAAAAGATGACGATCGACGCCATGCCGGCGCGCTGGCTGTCGAAGAGGCCGGTCACGAAAGCCAGAACGGCCGGTCCGAGAAAGGCAATGGCCTTGCCAGAGAGGGCATAGAGGCCGAACATTTCGGCTTCCAGTCCTTCCGGCGCCAGTTCCGCCATGAGCGCCCGGCTCGCCGCTTGCGCCGGGCCGAAAAAGATCCCGAGGAGCAACCCGAAGACCCAGAACCAGAAGAGAGAGTGCAGCAGCACCAGAATGATGCCGATGCTCATCATCGCGAGAAGCGAGATCTGCACCGTGCGCTTGCTGCCGATGATGTCGTTGATCCAGGCGAAGGCAAAGGCGCCGAGGCCGGCGGTGACGTTTAGCCCGATGCCGAAGAGAACGATCTGGTCGAAAGTCATGCCGAAGGTGCCGGCGGCATAGATGGCGCCGAAGGCAAAGACGGTGTTGAGGCCGTCGTTGTAGAGCAGGCGGGCGAGCAGGAACCGCGCGACGTTGCCATAATGGCGCAGGTTGCGCGCCGTCTCGAAGAGCTGGCGCAGCCCCTTACCGACAGCCTTCTTCAGGGGCAGGCCGGTGCTTTTTCGGTCTGGGACGAAAAGGAAGAGTGGCAGGCCGAAGACGAGCCACCAGCCCGCCACCAGGAGCGTGGAAACGCGGATGTGCTCCGCTCCATCCTTGTCCAAACCGAACAGTGGCTCTTCCGGCTGGACAAAGGAGAAGAGGATCAGCAGCAAGAGGACCAGGCCGCCGGCATAGCCTGACGCCCACCCCCAGCCGGACAGGCGGCCGATGCGCCCGGGGGGCGCCACGTCGGTCAGCATGGCGTTGTAGAAGACGAGCGTCAGTTCGTAGGTCGTTGCGGCAATGCCAAAGCAGACCAACGCCCATAGCACGTAGTCCGGTGAAGGTTGGGTAAACCAGAGCAGGGCACAGGCCGCCATGCTGAGACCGGAAAAGGTGGCGAGCCACGGTTTGCGCCGTCCACCTTGATCAGCAATCGCGCCGAAGATCGGGCTCAGGATCACGATGCAGATACCGGCGAGTGAAAGCGTGTAGCCCCATTGCGCCGTGCCTTCGACCTGACTGGTCGCTACCGCCTGGGTAAAGAAGGTCGCGAAGATGAAGGTCTCGATGATCGTCGGAAAGCCTTGATTCGCCCAGTCGTAGAGGCACCAGGCTCCCTGGGCTCGACGGCTGCTTCCCCGCCTCTCTCTTGCCGCAGGTAGGTCGGTCGCTTCGGCCATGGCAATCCCTTCGTTGTGCCGCGAGGAGCTCCCGCGGCGCGCGATAACGAAGCGTCCTTATCCGCTGAATGGTGTCCGGGGGACAAGCGGCGTGGGCTTCCGTCGCTCGCTTTCGGCGCTTGGGATGCATCCCAATGCACCCCTTCAAGCCTCGGCGGGTGAGCCATATCTTCACGGAGATCATGATCGCCCTCTCCAAGTTTCCAACCTTCCGGCCGCTGCGTCCCTGGTGGGGCGGAGATCTGCAGACCATCCGCAACGTCGTGATGCGGCGCCGCACCGATCTTTCGCCTTGGCCCGGCCACCGTCTGCAAGTCGAGCTGGCGGATGGGGATAGGCTCTTCGCGATGCTGCATGAGCCGTCGGTGGCGGCGAAGGGCCCGACGCTCCTGTTGCTGCACGGCCTCACTGGTTGCGAAGACTCCCTCTATATGCGCGCCAGCACGGCCTTCTTCTTGCGGCGCGGTTGGCGGGTGATCCGGCTCAACCTCCGTGGGGCCGGCCCGTCTGCTCCCCACTGCCAGGGCAGCTACCACGCGGGGCGAAGCGAGGACTTGCGCGCTTTTCTAAGCTGGCTTGCCCGCGAGAATTCTGCGGCGACGCGCGATGGCGTCCTGCTCATGGGCTTCTCACTGGGCGCTAACCTGGTTCTGAAGTTTCTCGCGGAGGGGGATTTCCCGCTGCCAGTCCCTGCTGCGGTATCCGTCTCGGCGCCGATCGATCTGCAGGGCGCCTGGCAGACGATTCAGCGGCCGCGCAACGCCTTCTATCACCGCTATCTGCTCTCGAGCTTGCACCGGGAATTCCGTCAGTGGCCGGTAAAGTTGAGCGCCGACCTCAAGCGGAAAGTGCTGGAGGCGAGGAGCATCTATCGCTTTGACGAGATCTGGACGGCGCCACGTAACGGTTTCAGCAGTGCCGACGACTACTACAATCGCTGTTCGACGGCAGGGCGGCTGGAAGACATCCAGGTGCCGGCCTTGCTCATCCACGCGATGGACGATCCCTGGATTCCGCCGGCGCCCTATCTCGCGGCACGGCGGCGTCTCAAGTCGCCTCTGCGCATCCTGCTGCCGCCCTCGGGAGGCCACGTAGGCTTCCACGCCGCCGACGATCCCCAGCCCTGGCACGACCGCTGCGCAGAGGTGTTCTTTCGCGAGGTCGTGCCCGTCGCCGTCAGTCGAGACGCGTAGCCTCGAGCATGTCCTCGTCGAGCTCGATCCCGAAGCCCGGCGCTTCGCCCAAAGCGATCCAGCCATCCTCTCCGGCGATGAGGGGTTCGACCATCAGGAAGTCGCGGCGTTCGGGGGTCCAGACCGGTGGATCGAAGGGGAACTCGAGGTAGGTCGAGCCACCGCAGCCGGCCGCCAGGTGGGCGTTGGCCAGGAGGCCGATGCCGTTGCCCCAGGTGTGAGGCGTGAATTCCAGGCCGCGGTCGGTCGCCTGCTGCGCGATGCGGCGCAAGCCTGTGATGCCGCCGGTCACGGCAGCGTCTGGCTGCAGCACGTCAAGGCAACCGCGGTCGATAAGTTCTCGCAGCTCATGCAGCTCACGCGTCATCTCCGCCCCCGCGATGCGGATCGGGGTGCTCTCGCGCAGGAGCCGCATTCCTTCGTAATCGCCCCGGTGCAGGGGCTCTTCCATCCAGTAGACCTCCAGAGCCTCTAGCTCCTTGGCGACCGCCAGGGCCTGCTTGAGCGTCCAGGGCGGCTTGGTATCCCAGGGCATACGCCAACCCTGATTGCAGTCCACCATCAGTTCGAGGGAGTCGCCTACGGCCTCCCGCACCGCGGCCAGCGCTTCGACATCGTCTTGCCAGTTCTTGCGGTGGAAGCGAATCTTGAGAGCCGTGTAGCCCTCCTCGACGACGAGTTGCGCCAGGTCCACAAGCTCTTCCGGCTCCCGCAGACTCCCGGAGGAGGCATAGGCGCGAAGGCCCTCGGCACGCCCGCCCAGCAGGCGCCAGCAGGCTTGGCCGGTGATCTGTCCAAAGAGATCCCAGAGCGCAATATCGAGGGGCCAGCAGCGGCCGTAGTGAAAAGAGAGATTCTCGATGACCCGGAAGTGGCGATCCAAATCACGCGGATCGCGGCCGATGAAGAGGTCCTCATGCCCTTCGAAGCCAGGCATGGCATCGCCCGACCCGACACCAATGAGCCCTTCGTCAGTCTCTACCCGGACCAGATGGATGTCGAAGTGATGCCGCAGCCGCGTATCCCAGGAAGGCTGGAATGGGGGATCCAACTCGAGGCGATGAACACTGCGTTCTATGGCGATTATCTTCATGCTGGCTGCCCCTGTGAGTCCCGCTAGTGCCCTTTTCAACGGTCAGCCTGTGGCGGCAGTGCGCCCTGGTCAATTGCCTTTCGAGTATCCGCCTTATAGCGAGCCTGAGCCGTCGTCGGAGAGGAGCCGCACCAGCTCGGCCTGGCGGGTCGTGCCCGTCTTCTCGAAGATTCGGTTGAGGTGGGTATGTGCGGTGGATACCGAGATTCCGCGACGACGGGCTGCGGCCTCTCGCCCGTCACCCTTGCAGATTTCAAGGGCGAAGGCTGCCTCCGCAGGGGTTAGCTCGTATTGCTCTTGCAGTGTGGCGCAACGATGGGCGGCATCTAGGTCGGGATCGGTCAGGATACCGATGGCAGTGGGGGACAGGAGGTCGAGCCAGGCTGGCGCGCCTTCCGGCCGTTGCTCCTTGAGGGGCAACAGTGCCAGCTTGAGGGGAGACCTGCGCCCTTCTCTTGCCAGGCTGACGTTCTCGCCTCTCCCCACCGCCAGAGACCGTCTTGATCCTGGACCGAGCAAGCGGTGAAAGTCGCCGCCTACTGGTCCAAGGGTGTCGATCATCTGGGCGCCTAGCTCGTTTTCAAAGATGATACGGCCCGCCCCATCCAGCAGCACAATGCCTTTCCGCAGGTGCTCGAGGGCGCGGAATGCCACATGTTCGCGCAGATGCAGGATGCTGGTCTGCTTTCGAAGCTCGAGCGCTCGTGCGATGTGCCGGGCTAGGAGGGTGACGAGTTCTCTCTGCTCGTGCTCGAAGGGCTCATCCTGTACGGGCGCTGCCCTGTAAAGCCCGAGTACGGCCTGAGCGCTGCCGGGCTCAGCCACGTTTGCCAGAAGTGCAGCCGAACCCAGCCCCATCGGTCTGAGCAGCTCGTTGAAGACCGCCGACTGCTTCAAGGCCGACAGGGGGAGGAGGTCCTGCATGCTGACCACATCTCCCACCGCGACGCCAGACAGATCCGTAAAGAGAGACGTGCGCCCGGCCCAGTCGTTGCTGAATCTCAGGAGGTCGGCGGGATCAGTGCGAGGCGCGATGGCCGTGGCTTGGCGGGTGACGGGATCGAAAAAACCCAGCGCCGGCACGTCCGCTCCGGCAAGTCCTGCCAGACGAAGAAGCACCTGAGGCCAGAGCTCGTCATCGAAGACCGTTTCATAGACCAGAGCGATCAGATCAGCGACCGGGTTGTCGCTCTTCGTGCCACTTTCTGCAGTCCGCATCCATCGCCTACATCTGCTGCCGAGGCGGAATTATCGTCATGCGCGAAGTGATTATGCATAAAATCGACCATTCGGTCGATGCCTCCTCGCCATAAGGATGTTAACCCGAACTCGGGGCTGGAGCGTCTGATGAGGGGCAAATGCTGCAAGTGGCACGCCGACTGGCACTGACCGTCATGGTCTCGGTGGTCAACCTTCTGTTCATTAGCATGGCCGCAGAAGCGCATTTCGGCGACTGCACCCAGGAGGCCTATCTTCTACAATTCGACGGCCGCCTCTCGGGAACGGGATTTACCTGTGAGGAGCGATTGCGTGAGGCGGTGGTGACCGAAGAGGGGGTGCGCCACATTCGTCTGGTACATGACCTCCACGTAGGCTGGGCGCTTTCTCCCGGAGCATTGGCCGATTATGAGCGCGGCCTTCGCGGTGCGGTGGAAGCTCTTCGGCGCATCGGCCCTTTTCGGATGGACGACGTCACGATTCTGCTGATCGATGGCTTGCCGCCGCGCGAGGAAGGTGATGGCGAGAGCTTCAGCAACATTGCCGGCAGCACCGGCGCCAGCGATAGCGAATGCCGCATCGCGATCCACCTTCTGGCGAGCAGCAGAGCCATCGCTGACGCGGCCTATGTCGTCGCTCACGAGATCTTCCATTGTGTTCAGTTCGCGAGCCTCTCGTCGGCCCAGATGAGCAGCAGCGGTGAGGGGACAGGCGCGGGCGGTGATTGGTGGATCGAAGGATCCGCAGACTGGTTTGCCGGCCTGTCGGTGTCAGATCGCGAAGTACTATCCCGACGAGTGGCCGCTTTCGATCGCGTTTCTGCCACTACGCCTCTTTACGAAATGGCCTATGCGGCTTCGGTTTTCTTTTTCTGGCTTGGCGATGACCAGGCGCCGACCGCCATCTTGCCCTTTCTTCATCAAATGGCGAGCGGCTCCTCAGCCGCGGCACAGCAGCGGGCAATGCGGGCTGCGCTGGACGCTGATGCCTGGCTGACGTTCGCTCAGGCCTATCTGGACCAAAGCATACCCTATCCCGACGGCTCGACGCTGCCGAGCAGGCCCTCAGAGGGTGAGACCTGGCGCTGGACGGAAACCCGCGTAGAGACCCTCTCCCTCGACCCTTTCGTGCTCCGCCGGGGATGGGTCGAGTTCGACTGTGGGCGCTGGCGGTCTTCTGGTGATCCCGAACGCGCCCATGCGGTGCGCGCGGCGCCTGGTGACTGGGGCCCGCTGCCCGAGCGGCTCGACACACAAGCGGGTGATGAGAGCCGCCTCCGTTTTGTGGGCTTTGTAGCACGGCCCGCCGTTCTCACGCTCAGGCTTCGGGGTGATCTGGAAGCCGGTTGCGGCACCTGCGGCGGCCTGGAGACCACGGACGCCTGTATCGTGGGGGCCTGGACCCAAAGTGGTGGCGGTCCGATCGCGTGGATGCAGCGGGAATTGGAGGGGCTGGAAATTCCTCATGGAGAGCGCCGCAACGTCATCGAGGTCTACAGATCGGATGGCTCCTTCTGGACCGGCGAGCTGACCGCCGACCTCACTTTTGAGGCGCTCGATGACTCCAGGGGTGGAGGGGAAGTCCATGCCAGAAGGGGCGGTCGCTGGTCGGCGGGCGACGGACGGCTGAATCTGTGTCACGATCACGTCGCGGTGGCAGGGGAAATAACCATGACCTATCCAGACGGGCAGAAGATCAGCGGTTCCATTCCCACTCCCTCCGCGCCGGAAGTGGTCTCGATGGAATACAGCTGCACAGAAAGCAGTCTCGAAACACGACTGAGCATTCCCGGTGTCGCCGCACCGATGGACACGCAGTATCGTCGGAGCGGCGATGCTTCGGGATCAGCGCCATGAGGAGGTCTCTTAACGAAAAGCGCTTTCGCTTGCTTGCCACTTTAGGCGCGGTGCTGGTGAGTCAGCTTGTCGGTGCGCCTGCGCAGGCGCTGACGTGCCCCTACCCAGCGCGCAGCGTGGAGCGGATGCTGGCGGTCGACGAATATCGGTCCGCTGACCGCTTCGTCGCCTATGGCGTGATGATACCTTCTGAGCCGGTTCCGGAGTTCGATCCCGATATCCAGACTCGCCCCGCCTTTGAGGCGCGCTTTGAAGGGCTCCTGGCGCGGCCCAGTGGTTTCGATACCCATGCAGCCTTTCCGGTGAGTGTCACTTCATCCTGCATTTACCACGACGCCTGCGGCAGCGTGCCAAGTGGCCCTGAGCCCGCGATGATGGTGATCCGGACACAGGACAGCCAGTTCGTCTTCCATGCTTCGGTCTGCAACGACAACCTTTTGCCGAACCCGACAGATGAAGAGCTCACGCGGGCAATCGCGTGCCTGGATGGCATGAGCTGCGCCCCTCCATGAGCGTGACGCCGAACCAGGACCGGCGACCTCCGGTGAAGGAGGCGAAAATGCGCCTGCTGTCCCTCGTTCCGGCTGCCTTCGTTCTTTTCACCGGCTTGGGCCCGCAGCAGACGGCGACTGCCGCCGATATCCGCTTGCTCCAGCCGTCCTTGGACAGTGTGCCCAGCAGCCTGCTGGGTGCCGATACCGCCGAACTGGCCCATCAGATCGCGCAGGCGCTACGCAAGGAGACTGGCTTCTCCAATCTCAGAAACTTCTCGGTTTATTGGGAGCGGCCAAGTTTTCAGTGCCTGGTGCATAGCTACGAGTTGGCTCCGGACGTGGAGAGCGGTGTGTGTCTGGTCGAGGCCGGCGCGTTTCAAGTGCAGGCGACCGCATTGCTCATCAAACGGCGCGGTAGCGTCGAAGTTTCCATTCTCGATCTTCTGGTCGAGTAGAGGGGGTGCCATAGGGTCGAAGCTTCCGGGTAAGAAGGGGAAGGTCATGAGGCCGGTTCGTTGCTTGCTTCTTTCTATCGCGCTGGTCGGTTGCTGTTATTCCGCCGCGGTTGCTCAAGACCTGTCTGGGGCGGGCGACCATCCGCTTGTCGGTCGCTACGCGGGCTCTCAAATCAGCTTCCACGAAGTGCGCGCCTATGACGAGGTCGCCCTGCCGAACCAGATTGTGCCGGCCGGCGAAGATCGGAACCCTGACGCCTGGACACTGCAGCTTGCGGGCACCGTTACCTCGATCCGCTACGATGGTCCCGAAGGCCGCTCCGGGCTGGAAGTGATGCGCAACTATCAGGAGGCGCTGGAGGGGGGCGGCTTCGAGACACTTCTTTTCTGTGTTCGCGAGGAGTGCACGGAACGCGGCGGCATCTCCTCATTCTGGGACAGCGCGCGGGGCATCATCGGAATGCCCACCACATGGGACCGTTCGATCTACTTGCTGGCGCAAAAGAACGGTGTTTTTGCCAGCTTGCTTTCGGTCGAAACCGGCTCGGGCGCTGCAGTCGTTCCGCATGTTGCCTTGACGCTGGTTGAGACGGACGAGATGGAAAAGGACCAGATCACCCTCGTAGAGGTTTCGGCCATGGAGCAGGCCTTCGCGGCGGACGGGCGCATTGCCATCTACGGTATCTACTTCGACTTTGATTCCGACGACCTGCAGCCAGAGTCTGATGCCCAGCTTGCGGAACTGGCGCGCTTACTTGAAGAAAATCCTGACCTGAGGGTCGTGATCGTCGGCCACACGGATTCCTTTGGTAGCTTCGACTATAATCTCAGCCTTTCCCAGAGGCGGGCGCAGGCGGTGGCCGATGCTCTTGTGTCTGACTACGGCATCGCGGCAGATCGCCTCACCCCGGCGGGCGCTGGCATGGTTGCGCCGGCATCGACGAACCGGACCGAGGAGGGGAGGGCGCTGAATCGGCGGGTGGAGATAGTGGAATTCTTTAGCGAGTAGCCGGGTTTCAAGGCAAAGCCTTTCCACCCGGCACACGGCAGCTCTTGGGCAGGGTCAGTAAAGAGTTTCGCGGTAGGCCTTCTCCAACCTCTCTTCCTGCTCTCGCTGTTCCAATCCTTTAATCTGGTCGGCCAGGATCTTGCCCAGAGAGGGTAGGGATTTGCGATCCACCTGGGCATCTGGAGACCAGAGCCTGGAGCGGATGAGGGCCTTGCCGCAATGGAGGTAGGCCGCCTCCACCTCCACCAGCAGGGCGCTGAGAGGAGGCTTTTCCTGCACGATCATAGCGGCCAAAGTTTCGGGATCGGTGACGATCCGCCCGCGGCCATTGACGCGCAGGGTCTCGTTCATGCCCGGAATCATGAACAGCAGCCCGACCCCAGGGTTCTCCAGCAGGTTGGACAGGCTGTCCAGACGGCGGTTACCCGGTCGGTCAGGGATGAGAAGGTGCTTGTCGTCCAGCACCTTCACGAAGCCCGGCGGGTCGCCGCGGGGGCTTACGTCCTGTTCGCCCCTGGCGTTGGACGTCCCGACCACCACGAAAGGAGAGGCCGCGATCAGGGTGCGACAGTGCCCGTCCAGGTGATCGAGCTGCTTGCGCTGCGCGTTGTCGCTGGGATTGCCGTAGTGATCGCGCAGCGCGTCGAGGTGGTCGATGCCGTTCTCGCTCATCCGAAGGCCTGGATGCCGGTCTGGGCTCGGCCGAGGATGAGCGCGTGGACGTCGTGGGTACCCTCGTAGGTATTGACGGCCTCAAGGTTCATGACATGGCGAATGACGTGGAACTCGTCCGCCACGCCGTTGCCGCCGTGCATGTCCCGAGACATCCGGGCGATGTCGAGCGCCTTGCCGCAGGAGTTGCGCTTCAGCATCGAAATCGCCTCCGGCATCATCTTGCCTTCGTCGATCAGCCGCCCAAGTCGCAGACAAGCCTGCAGGCCGATGGTGATCTCGGTCTGCATGTCCGCCAGCTTTTTCTGGATCAGCTGGGTGGCCGCCAGGGGCTTGCCGAACATCTTGCGGTCCAGAGTGTACTGGCGAGCTGCGTGCCAACAGAACTCAGCGGCGCCGAGTGCGCCCCAGGCGATGCCATAACGAGCCCGGTTCAGGCAGCCGAAGGGGCCGCGCAGCCCCGTGACGTTGGGCAGCAGGGCGTCGTCCGAGACTTCGACGTCGTCCATCACGATTTCGCCGGTGGTGGAAGCCCGCAGGGAGAACTTGCCCTCGATCTTGGGGGCAGAAAGTCCCTTCATGCCCTTCTCGAGAACGAAGCCGCGGATCTTGCCTTCCTCGTCCTTCGCCCAGACGACGAAGATGTCGGCGATGGGAGAGTTGGTGATCCACATCTTGGCGCCCTTGAGCACCCAGCCGCCCTCGACCTTGCGCGCAGTGGTCCTCATGGAGCCGGGGTCCGAGCCCGCATCTGGCTCAGTCAGGCCGAAGCAGCCAACCCATTCACCGCTGGCCAGCTTCGGCAGGTACTTCTCCCGCTGCGCCTCGGTGCCGTAGGTGTAGATCGGATGCATCACCAGGGAGGACTGCACGCTCATGGCAGAGCGGTAACCGCTGTCAACCCGCTCGACCTCACGCGCGATCAGCCCGTAGCTGACATAGTTCACGCCGGCGCAGCCATACTTCTCCGGCAGGGTCGGCCCAAGGAAGCCGAGTTCGCCCATCTCGTTCATGATCTCGCGGTCAAAGCGCTCGTGGCGGTTGGCCTCGAGCACGCGGGGCATCAGCTTGTCCCGGCAGTAGTCGCGCGCCGCGTCGCGAACCATGCGCTCTTCTTCCGTCAACTGCTCCTCGAGCAGGAGGGGGTCATCCCAGGCGAAGGGCGTCGCGGTGTCGCTCTTGATCTTGTTCAGATCCTGTGCCGGCTCGGCGGCTGCACTCATCACGAAATCTCCGTCTACCATTACCTCAGTGTGCGGCTACCATAGCGCCCGGTAACCAACAAGCGAAGGCTGCTGAAGGATTTGAATTCATCTTATGGCTTGCGTGGGTGAGTTGCCTCCATTATCGGGCGAAGTTACGCTTCATCGTCGTCTTTTTGCCGGCGGGTTTCATAACAAGATCCAGTAGGAACATCGGAGGAGAGGATGTCCAACAAGTTACCTATCCGCGTCACGCGGCGTAGCGCCCTCGGGTTTGGCGTTGCCATGGCGGCCACCCTGGCGGTCATGCAGCCGAATGCTTCCTCGGCACAGGAAACCGTCAAGCTCGGTGCCCTCATTCCGGTGACCGGTGGTTTGCAATCCTATGGTGAAGGCTCGCTGCAGGGGCTTCGCCTCGCGGTGGAGCAGATCAACAATGCCGGCGGCGTGCTCGACGGTCGCCAGATCGAGCTGATCGTCGGCGACACCCAGACGAGCCCGCAGCCGGCTGTCGAAGCGGCCCAGCGCCTTGTTTCCGTGGAAGGCGTGGTGGCGATTGTTGGCGCCCTCGGCTCCGGCAATACCATGCCGGTCGCCCAGACCGTGAGCGCCCCGAACCAGATCCCACAAATCTCCAATGCTTCGACCGCACCCGCCATCACCACGCTGGATGACGATGATTTCCTCTTCCGTACGACTCCCTCGGACGCCTATCAGGGTGTTGCGGCGGCACGTCTGGCGGCGGAAGCCGGGGATACCAACGTCGCCGTTCTCTACCTGAACAACGACTACGGCGAAGGGCTTGCCCAGGCTTTTGAAGAGGCGATGACGGCGGCCGGCGGCACGGTCACCGCTTCCCAGGCGTTCGAGCCGAATCAGGCTTCCTACCGCAGTGATCTGCAGGTGCTGGCCAACAGCGGCGCCGACGCCCTGGTGCTTGTCGCCTATCCTGATGACGGTGGGCTGACGATCCTGCGGCAGGCTCTGGAAGAAGGGCTGTTCGATCGCTTCATCCTGACCGACGGAATGAAGGCTGAGGGCCTGCTGACGGAGATTGGAGGCGAGTATCTGGAAGGCGCCTACGGCACCGCCGCGCGTGCGGTGGAATCCGATGCGTCCGAGGTCTGGCGCGAGGCTTTTGAAGCTGCCTATGGAGAGATGCCTCCCGTCCCCTACATCGATGGCGCCTACGATGCCGCCTGGATCCTGATGCTGGCCATCGAAAAGGCCGGGAGCACCGACGGAACGGCCATCCGCGATGCGATCCGCGAAGTTTCCTCGGCGCCTGGCGAGAAGGTCATGCCGGGCGAATGGGAAAAGGCGAAGGAGCTGATCGCGGCGGGCACCGACATCGATTACGTCGGTGCGGCGGGCGAGCATGAGTTCGACGAGAACGGAGATGTCTCCGGGACTTTCGAGCACTGGGCCATCCTGGACGGCCAGATCCAGTCGGTCGCGGTGTTCGATCCGAGCGAGTAACCCTTGTAGACGCAGCCCGGAACGGACTGCAGAGCAGTTCCGCTCCGGGCCGCACGGCCAGTGGGTTTCGCGGGCCGTGATGATGCGATAGAACTTGTGGTCAGATCTTCGGGGCTCCGAGGATCAAAGGGTCCGCCGCTTGGCGGACCCTCGCGTTTTGGAGCAACTGCTGCCGAGCCTTGGTGCGCGGCTTTCTGCTTTCTCTTGTGAACGCGAGCGACCCCTTGGTCCTCGCCAAGCTGTTGCCGGGTCAAGGAGCCCGACAGTCCGTGATGACCAGGATGGAACTGCGAGGGACCTCGCCGCGTGCGCGGGCGGTGGAGCCGTGGCTCGAGGAACTTCGAGCGACCCTTCAGTTGGCTTGGCCACTGGTATTGCTTCAACTGGGGCAAGTCGGGATCCACACGACCGATATCCTGATGATTGCCCGCCTGGGGCCCGAAGCCCTGGCCGCCGGCAGTCTGGCCATGCACTGGTTCATCCTGCCCTGGCTCTTTTGCCTCGGGATCCTGAGCGGCGTGCCGGCACTGGCTGCCCAGGCTCGGGGCGCGCGGGATCCAAGAGGCGTGCGAAGAACCGTCAGGCAGGGCTTGTGGCTGGCCTTCGCCATCTCCCTTCCGACCATGTTCCTGCTCTGGCACACGCCAGCCATCTTGCGACTGGCCGGACAGCAACCGGAGCTGGCAGAGGCTGCAGGTGGCTATGCGCGCGCGGCCATGTGGGGAGTCGCCCCCTCCCTGGGATTCCTGGTTTTGCGCGGGTTCGTGTCAGTCCTGTCTCGCCCGGGCGTCGCCACCGTGATCATGCTGGGCGGCGTGCTGTTCAACGTGGTCGTGAACTACGGCCTGATTTTTGGAAACTTCGGCCTGCCGAGGCTGGAGTTGGTGGGCGCCGGCCTGGGCTCAGCGCTTGTCCATACGATGATGTTTAGCGGCTTGCTCGCCTGGGTGCTGATCGACCGCCGGTTCCGGCGCTACTATCTGCTGGTGCGCTTTTTCCGCAGCGACTGGCCCCGAATGGCGGCCCTGCTGCGTGTGGGCTGGCCGGTCGGATTCATCCTGCTGTTCGAGGTAGGGCTTTTCACCACAGGCACCTTCATGATGGGGTGGGTCGGAACGAACGCCTTGGCGGCCAGCGCGCTGGCGGCGCAACTTACCAACGTGACCTTCATGGTCCCCCTGGGCATCGGGCAGGCGGCCTCAGTGCGCGTCGGTATTGCCGCCGGCGCACGAAATCCGGACGGGGTGCGGCGTGCGGGCTGGAGTGCGCTGGCGCTGGGTGCGCTTTGCATGAGTGTGGCGGCGGTGTTCTATCTCGCCATGCCCGAAGTGCTGATCGGCCTCTTTCTCGACCTTTCGGATCCCGGCAGTGCCGAGGTCCTAGCAATCGGCGTGGCTTTCCTGACCATCGCGGCCTTCTTCCAGATTGCGGACGGTTCCCAGGTGATCGGCAGTTCCATTCTGCGCGGCCTGTCCGACACACGCATTCCGATGTTCTACAGTGCCTTCGGCTATTGGGCGATCGGCTGTTTCTCTGCCTACATGCTGGCCTTTCCCCTGGGCCTCGGCGGAAAGGGGATCTGGATCGGCTGGGCACTCGGCTTGACGGCAACGGCGATCCTTCTGGTACGTCGTTTCAGCCTGCGCGATCGCCTGGGGCTGGTGGAACGGGTTTATGCCGCGCGATGATGAAGCTGAGAGCCGATCGGTTGCTGGTTGCCCGCGGCCTGGTGGAGAGCCGTACGCGCGCCCGTGCACTGATCGAGGCCAACCTGGTGGAGAGCGACGGTCGCCGGATCGTGCGACCGGGGGATTTGCTCGCTGAGGACGCTCCGCTCACGCTCCTCGGTCGGGATCACCCCTGGGTCTCGCGTGGTGGCATCAAGCTCGACCACGCTCTGCGACACTTCGGGCTGGAGGTTGAGAGCGCTGTCTGCCTTGACCTGGGCGCTTCTACCGGCGGCTTTACCGACGTGCTCCTGTCGCGCGGAGCGAAGCGAGTCTATGCGGTCGATGTCGGGCACGGGCAACTGCATCAGCGCCTGCGCGCCGATCCGCGGGTGGTCTCGCTCGAGGGCGTGAATGCCCGCCACCTTTCGAGGGAGCAGATCCCGGAGCCGATCGACCTCCTGGTCTGCGACGCCAGTTTCATTTCTTTGAAGCTCGTCCTGCCGGCTGCCCTGGAAATGGTGAAGCCGGGGGGCAGCCTGGTGGCGCTGATCAAACCGCAGTTTGAACTGAGTGCTCAGGCGATCGGCAAGGGCGGCGTGGTGCGGGACGTCGCGCAGCATGCCCTGGCCTGTGAGACTGTCACCACCTGGTTGGCGCAGCAGCCCGGCTGGCGGGTGGGGGAGGTGATCGAGAGCCCCATCACCGGCCCGAGCGGAAACCGTGAGTTCCTGATGCAGGCAGCGAAGGGTATCGCAAGTCAGGTTTAGCGCGTGCCAACCTCTGGTGCCTGAAGCAGCTTTTGTCGGGGATCGGCGGTGAGGCCGTTGAGCGCTTCCACCAGCGGCGCCAGGCGATGGGTGAGTGCCAACAATCCTTCCAGGCTGGCTTGAGTCCCTGGGGCCTGCTCCAGCACAAGATTCATCAGCTGCTCATAGCCGGCGCCGGCCTCGGGATAGTCGACCAGGCGGTAGCCCGCATCGGGATCCAGGCCCACGGCCTCGGCCGCCGCCGCAGCGGCTTCAGGCAGGCCGCCGAGGGCATCCACGAGCCCGGCTTCCAGCGCTTGCTCACCGGTGAAGATCCGCCCGCCGATCACCGCCTCCAGTGCTTCGCCTTCGAGCTCTCGTCCCTCTGAAACCTTCCGGGTGAAGTCCTCGAAGGTTTGATCCAGGTAGCTTTGAAACTTGCGCCACTGCTGGGGCGAAAAGTCGCTGTTGAGCGACCAGATATCGGCATTGGGTCCAGCTTGCACGCCGTCCCAGGTGAGGCCGAGGTGCGGCCAGAAATCCTCCAGCACAGGCTTGCCGCCAGCAACCCCGACGGAGCCAGTCAACGTGCCGGGCTGGGCGAGCAGGGGATGCCCCGCGACGGCGATGTAATAGCCGCCGCTGGCCGCGATGCTGCCGAGGGAGATGACGACCGGCTTGCCTTCCTCCCGGATCCGCCGGATTTCGTGCCAGACCATGTCGGAGGCGACGGCGGAGCCGCCGGGACTGTCGATCCGCAGGACGATGGCCGCGATCTCCGCGTCGTCGGCGGCCGCGCGCAGGGAGTCGACCACCTTCTCCATCCCGGCGCTCGTCGTGCCGAGGGGATCGCTACCGCCGCCCAACTGGATCGCCCCCTGCAGGTGGAGGAGGGCAATGCGGCTCTCCGAGCCTTCCTCTTCTGGCAGGCTATCGAGGTAGTCCAGGACATCGAGGAAGTCGGCTCCTTCTCCGGCGAGCTCCAGGGCTGCCTTTTCAAAGTCGGCCCTATAGCCGAGGCGATCGACCAATCCTGCCTCCAGGGCTTCGGGAGCCGAGTAGGGGCCACTGTCGATCCGGCGGCGCGCTTCCGCCGGCGTAAGGCCGCGACCCTCAGCCACCGCGGTCGCCAGCTGTTCATAGAGGGAGTCGACCACTGCCTGCAGGTTCTCCCGAACCGGGGGAGAGAGCTCATCGCGCACGGCCGTATCGATGAGGCCCTTCCATTGCTGACGCTGATCCCCCCGCAGGGCGATGTCCCATTCTTCGAGGAGATCGCGGAGGAACGGCTGCTGCAGTTGATAGCCGATGAGGTCGAGGGTGCCAGAGGGCTGCAGCCAGACTTCATTCGAGGCGGTGGCGAGATGGTAGTGTTCATTGCCATCGCCGGCCTCGCCGAAAGCTTCGGCGAAACCCAGGACGAAGCGCTCACCGTCTCGGAAGCGCATCAGGATCGAACGCAGCTCCTGCGCCTGAGCGGCCGAGAGGTTGCCGTAGCCCAGTCGCAGCACGATGCCCGCAACACGCTCGTCAGTGGCGGCCGCTTCGAGAGTCTGCGCGAGATCCCTGAAACTTGGCGTCGTATCGAAGCCGACCAGCGCGAGCGGTCCTTCGGCCGGCCCGTCACGCAGCCCTTCGGCGAGGTCGAGCTTGAGCACGATCCGGTCCGGGAGAGCGTCGTGGTCTGCAGTGCGCCACTCGGCAAGCTGTTGCCAGAAAAGCCAGCCGCCGATGACGGCCACGACCAGCAGCAAGCCAAGTGTGGCCAGGAGGCCCAGGATGCATTTCATCAGGAAAAGAAGGATCCGTGCCACGGTCGCCGTCGCCTTTGCTGCGGGAGGGGAAGTCAGGGGGACTGGTATTTCAGCGTCCTTACCCTATTAGGATAGGTATTCAGGAACCAGCGGATTGAATGGAGAGATGGATGCGAAGGCGCGCACGCAAGGGCGGCGGCCGACAGGTCGAACTGACCGTGGAGAGTCTTGGCGCGCGCGGCGACGGTATTGCCTTTCATGAAGGACGCCCGGTCTTCGTACCGCTGAGCGCGGCCGGCGATCGGATGCGCGTGCGCCTGGAAGCTGAAAGGGGCGGGGGCTTCCGGGGCGAGCCGCTGGAACTGCTGGAAGAGGGGAAAGGACGAGCCGATCCGCCCTGCCCGCACTTCGGCACCTGTGGCGGCTGCCAGCTGCAGCATCTGGATGCTGCGAGCTACCGAGCCTGGAAGGAGAGCCTGATTCCAGAGGCGCTTCAGCGGCAGGGTGTCCAGGCAGGGGTGATGCGCCCCGCTATCTACATTCCCCCGGCCACGCGTCGGCGCGCTGCCCTCGCATTCCGGCGCCAGAAAGATCGCGTGCACCTGGGGTTCCATCAGCGGCAGAGCTCGGCGGTGGTCGATCTCTCCACCTGTCTTCTGCTGACGCCCGAGCTCTTTGCGCTTCTGGAGCCGCTGCGCCAGTTGCTGCAGAGGTCAATGACTTCGCACCCGCTTGGGGATGCCGTTCTGCTGCATGCGGAGAATGGCTTCGATCTGCTGCTCTTGACGCCGGAGCCGCCGGATCTGGCGGCGCGAGAGGCTTTCGTCCAGTTTGCCGCGGAGCAGAATGTGGTGCGGATGAGCTGGGCAGCGGATCAGAAGGTCGCGCCGGAGCCTCTCTTCGAGCGCGAACCACCGCGCCTTACCTTCGGTGAGGTTCCAGTGACGCCGCCACCCGGCGGCTTCGTGCAGCCCTCTGAAGAGGGCGAGGCGGCGTTGGTTGCGGCGGTTCTCGACGCTCTACCGGAAGAGCCGAAGCGCATTGCAGACCTCTTCGCAGGCTGCGGCAGCTTCACCTTTCCGCTTTCTGCTCGCGCGCCGGTGACGGCGGTGGAGGGTGACGCGGCCGCCTTGGCCAGTCTCTGGGCCGCAGCGCGGCGCAGCGGGCTGGCTGGGCCGGTCCTGGTGGAGCAGCGGGATCTGGTTCGCCAGCCGCTTCGCCCGGAAGAGTTGGCCGCGGTCGATGTGGTCCTCTTCGATCCGCCGCGGCAGGGAGCGCGCGAACAGGCGCGGGAAATCGCCGACAGTGACGTACTGCGAGTGGTCGCCGTTTCCTGTAGCCCCGGCAGCTTCGCCCGCGATGCACGCCTGCTGATCGAGGGCGGCTACCGCCTCGACTGGGTCCAGCCCGTGGACCAGTTCCCCTGGGCCGCGCATCTGGAACTGGTCGCCTGCTTTTCACGGTAGGTGCCGTGGACCGCAGGAGCTCAATCCGCTTGAGCCCTTTCCTGTGTTTAGGACGATAGGAAGCTACAGCACGTCGCGCAGCTGGGCTGCGTAGCCGAAGCGTTGCGCGCTGGGGGCGGTGATCCGGCGGATCATTGCCTCCTCTTCCTGGGTGAAGGACGGGCGGTAGTAGCTTGGGTGCTTGATGCGCTGGGCTGCCAGTTTGGGCAGCTCCTCCGGCGCCAGGTCGCAGTGTGCGAGAATGCGGGAGAAGACCGTCGAGGGATTCTCGCAGAGGTCTTCGTAGCGCAGCACCATCGCCGCTTCTCGAATGGCGGCATCGCTTTCCAGAACGTCGGCGACGTGGTCGTAGATCATCGCCCAGTAGTGCGCCCAGCCTTCTACCTCACGCCCCTCGTCCCACAGGGAGACGACAAGCTCTACCCGAGGATCGCCGGTATTGATGACCCGCCTGTCCAGGCCGAACTCGAAGTGGCCGCTGCGGCGCATGTGGCGAAGCACCCTGGCGTTCTGCTCTTCCTCGCGGCAGAAGAGTTGATGCTGCTTCATCAGAGATGCCACGTGCCACAGGGGATCACGCACCGGGATGACGAAGCGAGCATCGGGGAACAGCTTCAGCAGATAGCCCAGGCGGGTGACGTTGTAATTTCCCTTGGCCAGGTAACGCCTGCCGTTGCGCAGCAGCAGCAGCTTGCGCAGATGGTCCAGGTAGAAGCTTTCGAACGCCGGATTGCTGGTCATTCCGTCGAGCACGCTGCTGGTTCGTGGATCGTGAGCCTCCGGGAAGTAGGCCGACCAAAGCGGCTCCTCGAAGGCTTCCGGGCTTTCGGGGGTCACCGCGATACCGTCCTTGTGGGCGCGTTCCTGAGCGGGACCGCCGTTGCTTCCGGCTCGATCCACAAACCAATTCCAAGCCCAGGGAACCGGAACCGCCGGAAAATCCCGGTAGCGGTGGCTGGCCACCTCGCTGTGCCGAGCCAGGAGTTCGAGAAGAATGGTGCTGCCGGAGCGGGCGAGACCGGTCACGTAGATTGGCCGGTCTATCGTCACCTGTTCTACCTGTTCGCGCAGGAAGCTGGTTTCCCAGTCGCCCAGACGCAGCCAGAAGCGCGGGTGTCGCTCGATCCAGCCTCCCAGCCGGTCCTGCCAGCCGGGCACGTGCATGCTGCCGTGAGAAGCCTCGCTCATTCAATCCGTCGCAGGTACTTCAACAGAAAGGCGAAGATCATTAGCGCCGCGAAGAAAGTCGGCTCCCACCCCCTGAGCCAGTCAGGCCCGATAGAGAGGACTTCAAGGCGTGGCAGCGCCAACTGGACCCGATCCACCGGCGCGTCTTCAGGAAGATAACCCGCCGGATTGCCGAGCAGGAGATTCCATCCCTGCCATTTGTGGAGCAGAGGGATCGGTGCCTTCAGCATCACCTCGGTGACCGTCGTGCCACTCGCATCGGCCACCACTGCGGTAGGTGGCTGATTGGCTGGCCTGTCGAGGCGACCTACCAAGCCTTCGGCCGGCACCTCCACCGCCACTTGCTCCTGGGCGGTCGGAAAGCGATGCCCGTAGCTCGCATCGAGCCAGACGATCACCATCAGTAGCGGCAAGGAGGCCGCAAGCGTTGCCGGCAGCACCAACCAGACGCGCCGCAGAGCCAGTCCCAGCACTCGACTGATCAAAGGCCAGGCACCGTCGAAGGGGCCGTCATAGTCGTTCAAGCTACGCTGCGCTTCCCGAAACTCGACCTTGATCGCAGAGATGCGCTTTTGCGGCGACAGCAGCCGGTAGAGTTCCATGGCCAGCAGGGCGGCTACAATCGACCAGAGCAGCAGCCGAGCCGCTGGTGGCAGGAACCCCAATAGCGCCTTGTCGATCCACTCGAAAAGCGGTTGAGGCAAGTTCAGGAGGCCCATGAACATCCCGTTCCGCTAGATGGTGTGCTGGGGCTGATCGCGGATTTCATCGGGGATCAGTGACGCTGAGGCTGAGCGGGCCCGGTCTCGACGCGCGCTGCTGCTGCGTTTTCTTCCTGTGCGGTCCTTTCTGCCCGACGACGGCGGATCACCTTGCGCAGGGGCCAGGCGACCACGAAGAGAAGGGCGGTGCCCAGGGCAATCAGCAATGCCCAGAGAGCGCCAAGCAGGCTGAGGCCAGCGCCCGGGCCGACGTAGGCTTGCGCAACGAACGGAAGGCTAAATGTGAGAGCGGCCGCAAGCGCGGCAAGAAGGTTCTTCATGGTGCTAAAGTCTCCTTCGCTTCCTGAACTAGCCCAGCTTCGGAAAGCGGAAGCTGGGCCAGGAAGTCCTGTTTGAAGGTTTGGGGTGAAAGGCGGCGAGCAGAGGCAACGATGGCGACCTGATCCTGTTTCTCGCCGCCACGGGCTGGGTTGATGAACTCCCAGACAAGCTCGCCGTCGGGGGCGACTTCCAGAATCCGCCCGCCATTGGACTCGACGATCAGCGTGTTGCCATTGTCGAGCCGTTGCTGTTCAGATCGGATGGCACTGTCCAGCGGATGGGCGTCGCTGCCGCCGTAGGTCCACGCGATTTCCCCAGTCTGCGGGCTGAACTCGATCACGCGCGAAATGCCGGCTTCACTCTGATAACCGCCGTAGTTGTCGAACAGCAGGATGTTGCCGTTTGGAAGTGGATCAGCATCGTGCTGCCCGAGCCAGGGGCCACGGGTTGCCCAGACAAGTTCTTCCGTCTCCGGGCGAACGATGCCCACCGCATTCAGTTCCCGGAAGGAGAGCAGCAGATCTCCTTCTTCCGCAAAGGGGTGGCTTGCCGCGAATTCCGCACCCACGACGTTGACCGCGTTGGTGTGCAGCGGGTCACCGACGGAATAGGAAGAAACGGTGTGCAACAGATGACGGTAGGGAGACCGCGCAACCATCTCGGTCAAGGGTAGCTTCAGTTCCTCTTCGCCCTCGGGCGACAGGACGACGAGATAGTCCTCCAGCCAGGCGTCGGCGAGGTTGTCGAAATGCTCCAGGCGATGCTGCACCACGGCATGGGTGATCCCATAGATGCGGCCATCGGGGCCGACATCCAAATCGTGATGGGCGCCGCCGTCGTATAGCCAAAGGAGCTCAGAGTCGGCGCCAAGCTTCGCGATCGCATAGCCGTAGGGGGTGTCTCCGTTGCCTTCGATTACCACGAGAAGGGAGCCGTCCGGGTAGAGATGCGCATTACGGAAGTAGACGAAGGGATCCGGCCGAGGGCTTTGAATGCGCGTGCTTTGGCTGAGCATCTCGCTGAACGGCAGGTGCCATTCATGCAGTACGTCGCCTTCCGCTGAGAGCAGGCGGGCGACCGTTTCTTCTCCGGAGGCATAGAGGGTCAGCCCCTCCTGCATTTGCTCTGCCGAAATCCTAGTGACGCCAGACTCGTCTCTACGCGCGGGGAACCAGAGATCGCCTGCGTAAGGGTCGTCGTAGGCGGTTGCCTGGGTGTAGAGGGCGCGGCCAGCCTCGTAGGCCTGGGCGATCTGAGGCCCAGGAAAGATGCGGGCGGTGCTAAGCAGCGCGCCAGCAAGGAAGGCGATGGCCAGGAGTGCAAGGATGAAGCCGCCGAAGAAAAGCCGGTCCAGACCCGAATCGCCTGTCGCGGCGCTCTTCCTTTGGACGCGGTCGTGGGACGGCATACCTCTCCTTCCACCTGAACAGACCGGAAATTTCCGTACCTGTTCTAAAGGACAGAAGGCCTAGCCCATCCGATCCGTCAGACGTTGTGACACTTGGGGGAGAAAAAGCGGCTCGGCTACTGCGACGGCCAACGGGGGATGTCCCGGGCCAGCAAGCCTTGGCAGCCGCGGATAGAAAAAACAGAGCATAAAGGTCGTAGGCCGGCGAATTGAGTGCCGCGGGCCTACGACCGAGGCGCTGATCTACAGCGCGCGTAACATGGCGTCGGCGCTTGATACCTCGAAGGCACCTGCCTCTTCGACGTTCAACACCTTCACCACGCCGTCTTCCACCAACATGGCGTAGCGCTGGGAGCGCTTGCCCAAGCCCTTGTCTGTCAGGTCGAAGGTGAGACCGAGTGCTTCCGTGAAGGTGCCGCTGCCGTCTGCAACCATCTGGACCTTGCCATCGACCTTCTGGTCCTTGCCCCAGGCGCCCATGACAAAGGGATCGTTGACCGAAAGGCAGACAATGGAGTCTACGCCCTTGGCGCGGATTTCCTCCGCTTTCTCCACAAAGCCCGGCAGGTGCTTGGCCGAACAGGTCGGGGTGAAGGCGCCTGGAACGGCGAAGAGGACGACGCGCTTGCCGCCGAAAAGCTCTTCACTGGTGGTGGTTTCCGGTCCGTTGGGACCCGCGACCTGGAGGGTTGCGCTGGGGATCTTGTCGCCAACCTTGATGGTCATGCTGTGCGCTCCTGTAAATTGCCTGGATGGCTCATCTCAAAGGGTCGGGTGAGTAGAGCAGATTCATGCGGTGAAGTTGACTGCTTTGCTGAATCGCCTGTGGCGATGTGCTTCCTAGACTTAGGTGAGGTCGCGCGCTTCTGCCAGCAGCGGTATCAACCCCATCAGTCAACTTCGCCGGCCAGCCGCTTCCTCGACGGCGGAGCGCACGGCTTCGAGCGTCAACAGTTCAGGAAGCAGGATGCCGTCGGGCGCCGCCGGTCCATAGACCACGTTGAAGGGAATGCCGTAGCGGCCATGGCTGGCAAGGTATGCGGCGATACTGGCGTCAGGCCGGGTCCAGTCGGCGCGCAAGGCGGTGAGAGCCTCGTCCTCCAGGAGGCTCTCGATGGCCTTACTCTCCAGCACCCGCACCTTGTTGACCTGGCAGGTGATGCACCAGTCGGCGGTAACATCCACCAACACCGTCTGACCCTGGCCAACTGCTTCGGCGATGCGCGCCTGGGTGAAGACCTCCCACTGATCGGCACGGGCGGTCGTGGTCTCGCTGGGCGGGGCGAAGGCTGCTACGGCAAGCACAGCCGCAACCGCTAGCGAGCCCAGGCCGGCTATCACAGCGCGTGGTGGATTTCGGTATCTCCGGTAGCCCAGCAGGAGGAGAAGCAGTAGCAGGAGGCCGCCGATCGACAGGGCTGCCGCGCCGCTCACCTGCACCGACAGCACGGAAAGCAACCACAGCGCGGTTCCCAGCAGCGCAACCCCCAGCAGAAGGCGTAGCCAAACCATCCATCTTCCGGGCCGGGGCAGCAGGCGCGCCAGCCGCGGCCAGGCCGCTACTGCGAGGTAGGGCAAGGCAAGCCCCACTCCCAACGCGATGAAGATCAACAGGATCTCCGCAGCCCCTCGAGACAGGGCGAAGCCTACCGCCGTGCCGAGGAAGGGCGCTGAACAGGGAGTGGCCAGGAGGGTCGCAAAGGCTCCCGTAGCGAAAGCGCCGGCAATACCTCGACCGCTTGTCTTCGATGCCTGATCCGCGATTCCTTGTGGGAGAAGGATTTCAAAGAAGCCGAAGAGGTTGGCTGCGAACAGCGTCACGATCACGGCCATTGCGGCCAGGAAAATCGGCTGTTGAAACTGGACCCCCCAGCCAACCGCCGCGCCCGCCGTCTTGAGCGCAATGGTCCCGCCGGCGAGAAGCAGGAAGGAGAACAGGATGCCCGCTGCCGTCGCCAAGAAGGAGATGCGCACCGTTCCGGGAAGGCTGCTGCCATGCGAGATCAGGGACATGAGCTTCAGGGAAAGCACCGGCAGGACGCAGGGCATCAGGTTCAGAACCAGCCCCCCGAGCAGCGCCAGTCCCAGAATCAGCAGCAGGCTCTGTTCTGCCTGCTGTTCCCCGAGCGGTTCGGCCGGCTGGCCCAGCGTGGTCTCTGATTCGAAACCGCGGCTCCCGTCGACGAGGGTCAGGCGAAGAGTGGACCCCTCCACCGGCTGTCCGTCGGGGGCCGTCACCGGCAGACGGAAGCGAGCGGTCAGGCCGTCGTCGGAGAGTCGAACCTGCGGGCGGCCAAAATCCAACCCTGGCGGTCCCTCTACCAGAAGGTCGGGTTGCAGGCTGAAGGGAAAGAGGGAACGGGCGCTGGCTTCAAGGTGCAGCTGTTGGTTCTGGCTGACCAGGCGAACCTCTTCGAGGCTGAGGCCGCTAGCTTCCTCGGTTGCGGGAAGCTGGGAGCGGTAGAGGTCGATGAGAAAGGCTTCCGGCGCGGGGCCGCCGCTGTCTGCGGGAAGGGTTAGGGACACCTGCTCGCTATAGGGAATGCAGATGTTCTCACAGAGCAGGTAGTCGACCTCTGCCACCAGATGAAGCGGCTGCTGCGGGTCTTCTGGCCGCAACCGGATGGGGAAGACGACCTCCTTCTCATAGCCGAAGGTATCCAGCCCGAAGAGCTCGAAGCGATGTGGCACGGGCCACGCGAGGTCTGCTGCCGCCAGATTCTGCGAGGCGCTCCAGTCGATCGTCAGGGGATAACCAGCGTCTCCGGGCGAGCGCCAATAGGTCTTCCATCCCTCTGCCAGCTCGAAGTGAAGCCCGGCAGTGAGGCTGTTCGCGCCCTGGATTCCCTCGGCTTCACTGATGAGGCGCAGGCGCGCGTGCTCGTTCTCTGCCCAATCTCCTGCTGCTGCCCAGGCATTGCTCGCCAATAGCAGAAGGGGAAGAAGCAGGAAGCCGAGGTGCAACACGAATCCGTGCCCTGTCATTCGCCGGAAAAGCGGACGTCGGGGGACTGGTATTCGCGCATACAGGTCGTACATGCCAATATGATGATGTGGAGTGCAGGAAGAGACAACGACGGGACGCGCGTCCTGAAGTCGCGCCGCCGCGCAAGGACAGAAGCCTGCATTGGAGAAGTGGAGTTTGTATGATGGCGAAGCGAGCCGGAGTGCATGAAGGCTATCTGAACGGAAAGCTTTTGGCAGCCATGCCCACGATCGGTGATCCGCGCTTCGAGCGCACGGTTATCTACATCTGCGCGCACAATGAGGAAGGTGCCATGGGCCTGGTCCTCAACCGGCTGGTGGAGTCGCTGGATTTCCCGGATCTTCTGACCCAGCTGGGGATCGATCCCGGCGGCTTTGGCGACGAGATCCGCATCCACTTCGGTGGGCCCGTAGAGACGGGTCGTGGCTTTGTCCTGCATTCTTCCGAATACCTTCAGGAGGGGACTCTTCAGGTCGACGACAAGGTAGCCCTTACCGCGACCGTGGATATCCTCAGAGACATGGCGGCCGGCCAGGGTCCTCGGCGAAGCCTGCTGGCGCTAGGCTACGCCGGTTGGGGCGCTGGGCAATTGGATCGGGAAATCCAAGAGAATGGGTGGCTCACTCTCGATCCTGACGAAGCTCTTATCTTCAGTGAAGCGGTGGACGAGAAGTGGGATCAGGCGATTGCCAAACTGGGGCTGGACCTGAGCAAGCTCAGCAGCCTGTCGGGCCATGCTTGAGTTGTCGCGGAGGTCCAAGCAGTCTTGTTGACTTCGTCCCTGCTTCCGCTAACGTTGCGCAGTTAGAAAGCTGACTCCCTGCCTGGGAGAGTTCGTGCGACCTGTTGGACGTGCGGCGCCGAAGGAGCAACCGCCCCGGAAACTCTCAGGCAAAAGGACCGGGCAGGGTAGGCAAATCTGGAAAGCGGGCACGCGCTACCAGTCGATGGCTTGTGCCCCACCGAAGGAGTAAGTCGCGCGTCGCGGCGAATCTCTCAGGTCCCGGGACAGAGGGGCATGGCTCGCCGAGTGGCGGCGGCTGCTTCTGTTCGTAGAAGGATCTGTGGTTTTGAGCGACAAGGACCTCCTGAAAACTCCTCTACATGACCTGCACGTGGAATTGGGCGCCCGCATGGTGCCCTTTGCCGGCTATGCGATGCCGGTGCAGTATCCGGCGGGTATCATGACAGAGCATCGGCACTGCCGCGCTTCGGCCGCGCTTTTCGACGTCTCCCACATGGGGCAGGTAAGGGTCACGGGGGAGCAGGCGCAGGCGGGGCTCGAAGCCCTGATGCCGATCGACCTCTCCACCTTGCCGGAAGCGCAGCAGCGCTACGCTCTCCTTACCAGCGACAGCGGCGGCATATTGGACGACCTGATGGTCGCGCGGCTGAGTGATGGCTTCATGCTGGTGGTCAATGCGTCGCGCAAGCACGAGGACATGGCGCACCTGAAGCGGGGCCTGAACAAGGGTACGCAGGCCGAGTTGCTAGAGGAGCAGGCGCTTCTTGCGCTGCAGGGCCCCAAGGCGGCTACCGTGCTGTCTCGCCTGTCGCCCGGTATCGAGAAGCTTCCCTTCATGCATCTGGCGGACGTGGAGATCGCCGGCTTCCGCTGCACGGCAAGCCGTTCCGGCTATTCGGGCGAAGACGGTTACGAGATCTCCGTGGCCAATGCCGACGCGGAAACCCTGGCACGGCGCCTTCTGGAAGAAGAGGAGGTGGCGGCAGCGGGATTGGGTGCCCGCGATTCACTGCGGCTCGAGGCGGGCCTTTGCCTCTATGGCAATGACATCGACGAAACCACCACGCCCGTTGAAGCGGGCCTGGTGTGGGCTGTCCAGAAGAGCCGCCGGACCTCGGGGGGCTTCCCTGGAGACAAGGTGATCCTGGAGCAGATCGAGAAGGGGGCTGAGCGCAAGCGCGTTGGCTTCAAGGTCCAGGGTCGGGCGCCTGTTCGTGAAGGCGCTGCCCTCGAGGACAAGGATGGCAACACGATCGGCCGGATCACCAGTGGTGGCTTCGGTCCGTCGGTGGAGATGCCGATTGCGATGGGCTATGTCCCTGCAGAGATGACCGCACCGGGGACGGAACTGGTGGCGCGTGTGCGTAACAAGCCCGTCGCTTTGGAAGTGGTCAAACTACCTTTCCGTGCGCACAACTACTACCGCGGCTGAGCCAGAAAGAGGGAGCTAGCTATGGCTAAGATGTACTACAGCGAAGAACACGAGTGGGTGCGGGTTGAAGACGACGGCGCTGCCGTCATCGGCATCACCGACTACGCACAGCAGCAACTCGGCGACGTCGTTTTCGTGGACCTGCCTGATGAGGGCAAGGAAGTGGAAAAGGGCGATGAGGTCGCCGTCGTGGAGTCGGTGAAGGCCGCCAGCGAAGTTTATGCCGCAGTTTCCGGGGCGGTGACAGAAGTCAATGAGGCGCTGGCCGACACGCCAAACCTCGTCAATGAGTCTCCCGAAGGGGAAGGATGGTTCTTCAAGCTCACTCTTTCCGATCAGAGTGAGCTGGAGGCGCTGATGGACGAAGCGGCCTACGCCAACTTCGTCAAGGGTCTGGACTGAGCGGGGTATAACGAATGACCGATAGGCACATCTCTCTCACCGAGCTCGAGGATCGCGCGGAGTTCTCCCGCCGACATATCGGGCCGGATGAGGCGGAAATCCGGGCAATGTTGGCGGATCTGGGGCTCTCCTCTCTGGAGGAGTTGGTCGAGAGTGCTGTGCCAAAGAAAATCCGTAGTGCACCGCCTGAACTACCCCCTGCTATGACCGAGGCAGAGGCGCTGGCCGCTCTCTCCGGCTACGCCGACCGCAACCAGCGCCTCGTCTCGCTGATCGGCATGGGCTACTACAACACCTTCACGCCGCCGGTGATCCGCCGGAACGTGCTGGAGAACCCCGGCTGGTACACGGCCTACACACCCTATCAGGCGGAGATCGCCCAGGGCCGGCTCGAAGCGCTCATCAATTTCCAGCAGATGGTCATCGACCTAACCGGGATGGAGATGGCGAACGCCTCCATGCTGGACGAGGCCACCGCCGCCGCCGAGGCCATGATGCTCATGCATCGGGTGAGCAAGTCGAAGTCGGACACCTGCTTCGTCGCCGACGACCTGCACCCCCAGACCCTGGCCGTGCTCAAGACCCGCGCGGAGCCCCTGGGGCTAGAGCTGCGCATCGGTGATCCGGAAAAGGACTTCGTCGCTGAAGAGTGCTTCGGGCTGATTCTGCAGTACCCCAATACCTATGGTGAGGTGAAGGATCGCCGGGCCCTGGTGGAAAAGGCCCACGCCGGGAAGGCGCTGGTGACGGTTGCCAGTGATCTGCTGGCGCTGGCGCTGCTGACCCCGCCCGGTGAGTGGGGCGCGGACGTGGTGGTCGGCTCCGCACAGCGCTTCGGTGTGCCGCTGGGCTATGGCGGGCCCCACGCTGGCTTCATGGCGATCCGCGAAGCCTTCAAGCGGAGCCTGCCCGGGCGAATCGTCGGCGTATCGGTGGATAGTCACGGCAAGCATGGCTACCGCCTGGCGCTGCAGACCCGCGAACAGCACATCCGCCGGGAAAAGGCGATGAGCAACATCTGCACGGCGCAGGTGCTGCTGGCGGTCATGTCCGGCTTCTATGCCGTGTGGCACGGTCCGGATGGCATCCGCCGTATCGCCCAGCGCGTCAATCGCCTGACGAACATCCTGGCGGCGGGCCTGACGAAGCTCGGCCATGCTCCGGAGCACGAAGCCTATTTCGATACGCTGGTCGTGCCGTGCGATGCCGAAAAGGTAATGCAGCGCGCAGTCGAGGCCGGTATCAACCTGCGGCCGATCGATGCAAAAAGAGTGGGGATTTCCCTGGACGAAACCTCGACCCGCGAGATCGTCGAGACCCTCTTCGAAGTGTTTGCAGGCAAGCAGGATCATGGGCTGACGGCGGGCGGGCTGGACCGCGAAGCGGGGAACAGCATCCCCAACGCGGTAAAGCGCCAAAGCACCTACCTCGTGCACCCGGTCTTCAACTCCTATCGGAGCGAGACCGAAATGCTGCGCTACCTGCGCCGGCTGCGGGAAAAGGACATTGCGCTCGACCGCTCGATGATCCCGCTCGGTTCCTGCACCATGAAGCTGAACGCGGCGGCAGAGATGCTTTCCATCACCCTGCCGGGCTTCGCCAACATTCATCCCTTCGTGCCAGCCGACCAGGCTGAGGGATACCGCGCCCTTATCTCCGATCTGGAAGACAAACTCGCCCGCCTGACCGGTTTCGCGGCCATGTCGGTCCAGCCAAACGCCGGCAGCCAGGGTGAATACGCGGGTCTTCTTGCCATCCGGGGCTGGCACCTCAGCCGTGGCGAAGGGCATCGCGACATCTGCCTCATCCCGAGTTCTGCCCACGGCACGAACCCGGCGAGCGCGGTCATGGCCGGCATGCGCGTCGTGGTCGTCGGCTGCGACGAGGACGGCAACGTGGATCTGGGAGACCTCGAGCGTCAGATCAGCAAGCATGCTGACAAGCTCGCGGCCCTGATGATCACCTATCCTTCGACCCACGGGGTCTATGAGGAAACGATCATGCAGATCTGCGAGATGATTCACGCGGCGGGTGGCCAGGTTTACATGGACGGGGCCAACTTCAACGCCCTGGTCGGCCTGGCGCAGCCGGGCAAGATCGGGCCGGACGTCGCCCACCTCAATCTGCACAAGACCTTCTGCATCCCGCACGGTGGCGGGGGGCCTGGGGTGGGGCCGATTGGCGTGGTGGAGCATCTCAAGCCCTTCCTGCCAAACCATCCGGTGGTTCCGGAGGCAGGGCCGGAAACGAGCCTGGGGCCGGTATCGGCCGCGCCCTGGGGGTCGGCTTCGATCCTGCCGATTTCCTGGGCGTACATTGCGATGACCGGGGCGGATGGACAGCTACAGTCAACCAAGGTCGCGGTCCTCAACGCCAACTACATCGCGCATCGCCTGTCCGGGCACTATGAAGTGCTCTACCGCGGGCGGAACGATCGGGTGGCCCATGAGTGCATCATCGACACCCGACCCTTTGTGGAGTCGGCGGGCGTCACCGTCGACGATATCGCCAAGCGTCTTATGGACTACGGCTATCATGCGCCGACCATGTCCTGGCCGGTCTCCGGCACCTTGATGATCGAGCCGACCGAGTCCGAGAGCCGGGAAGAGATCGACCGCTTCTGCAATGCGATGATCTCCATCCGCAGGGAGATCGCGCGGATCGAGAAGGGCGAGTGGCCGAAGGACAGCAACCCCTTGCGCAACGCACCGCATACCGCAGAGGCCGTGCTGGCCGAGGAATGGCCCCACGCCTACACCCGTGAGGAAGCGGCCTATCCGGTGCGTGAACTGCGGGAGGCGAAGTATTGGCCACCCGTCGGGCGCATCGATAACGTCGCCGGCGATCGGAACCTCGTCTGCACCTGTCCGGACATCAGCAGCTATCAGGAGGCGGCTGAGTAAGGCGCGAAAAGAACAGGCAGGGGAACCGTCCTCTCCTCCAGCCTCGGCACAGGCGGGCTGGAGGAGAGACGGGATCAGCTTAATTCTCCGCCAAGCATCATCTTCAGCAAGGCGCTGGATTGGAGAAGGCCCCAATCCAGCGCCTTTTCTGTTCGCGCACGAGTGCTCCCCTGTCGCTCGCCGTGACCGTACGACCTACTGCCACCCTATGCGCTCTCCGCTCTTTGGCGCCATTCGAAAGCCCCTTGTGGATCTTTTGCCTGGGCCAGTTAGGGGCGAAACTGCCGCTACTCTGGGTAAGGGAGCAAAGCATGAGCGTGACCGTCGAACAAAAACGTCGCCAGTTTCGTGAGTTGCACCAGGCTGGCTGCTTTGTGCTTCCCAATCCCTGGGATGTTGGCTCTGCGCTCGCCCTCCAGTCTTTGGGCTTCAAGGCGCTGGCCACCACCAGTTCGGGTATGGCCTGGTCCATGGGGCGGCCGGACAATGCGGTTCGGCTCGAAGAGGTGCTGGCTCACCTAAAGAGCTTGACGGAAGCGGCCGGCGTGCCGGTTAACGCAGATTTCGAAGATGGCTTCGCCCAGGCCCCGGAAGGAGTGGCCACGAACGTTCGGCGCGCGGTGGAGACTGGTATAGCTGGTTTATCCATCGAGGATTCGACTGGCAATGCGGCGGCCCCCCTCTATGACTTTGCCCTGGCGGTCGAGCGGGTAGCGGCGGCCCGCGCCGCCATCGACGAGGCGGGTGCTGATGTCGTTCTGACGGCTCGCAGCGAGGGCTTCTTCGTCGGGGCTCCGGACCTGGACGAGACCCTGCGGCGGCTTGAGGCCTTCGCCGAGGCTGGGGCGGATTGTCTTTACGCACCCGGCATCCGCAGCGAACAGGAGATTTCCGCTGTCGTCCAGGCAGCCGCTCCAAAGCCGGTCAACGTCCTTACCCTGGGCCAGCCTGTCGGAGAGCTGGCGGATCTGGGTGTAAGGCGCATCAGTCTGGGTGGCGCGCTGGCGCGAACTGCCTGGGGCGAGTTCCTGCGCACCGCGAAGGAGATTGCGAAGGAGGGGCGCTTCGAGCGCCTTGCTCAGGCCGCCAAGGGTGCCGAGCTCAACAAGCTCTTTGCGGATCGCCGGGATCGATGACGCTCTGGCTCGCCGCTACTCGGCGCGCAGAAGATACATTCAGGCGAGCTCGTCAACGCGCGTCGGTTCCACGGCGCGCCAGGAGGGCAAGCCTCCGGCTCGCCTGGCTCGCGCATCCTGCCGCTCCATCCAGGTCAGAAGTGCACGGTCGCGCAAGCGGGTAAGGGGGGCGATCGCCGGAGGCGTGACCGGCAGGAAGGGGCTGGGTCGCGAAAAGGCCCAGATCTCCAGCCGAGAGCCTGGTTCGCTCGCCTCACCGCGGCGATGAATGCCTGAAGTGTCAGCGATGACAAGCGTATTGCGGGCTACGGCAAACTCGCGGGGTGGCGGCAGGCCAAGCTCTTTCAACTCTTGCTCCCGCCACCGCAGGGAACCGCGGGCCGAGTAGCGAATGGGATCCTTGCGGGCTTCCAGGCTCCGGCGGTATTGGGCGTGGAGCCGGGCTCGGGTCAGCCGGTGGGAGCCCGGCACGTAGGTGAAGGGGCCCTTCCGCTCGTCCACATCGTCGAGGAACAGCCAGGCCTTGACCGTCGGGTGGAAGGTGTCCGTGTGCAGGTGCCGCTGCGGATCCGGCGGTCCTTGGGTGGCAAAATTGAAGATTCTCTGGATGTAGAAAACGGGAGCGCCGGCATGGGCGCCGGCCCACGACAGGGGCCGGCGGAAGGCCGGATCCCGGATCAGAGCCCGGGTGGCGGGCAGCTGCTGCAGTGCCGCCTCATCCAGAAGGAGGCGGTGGGTGATGGTATCGCCCTGGTGGCATTCCCAGCCCGGCGCCCGATAGCGACGGACTTCGTCGTTCAACTGCTCGAAATGAGCTGCCTGCAGGAAGTTTTCCTTTACCAGGAAGCCGTCGCGGCGAAAGGCCGCTCTGTCCTCCGCGCTGACGGAGAAAGCCAAGGGGGTCCGCCGCACCTCGGCCATTCCCTGAGCCAGGATCATGCGGGCCGGATGCAGGCCAAGGCGGTTGAGAAGGGGGCTGCCGATGATAGGATTGTTCGCAAAGGACTTGGCCCCCGTCAGGACCGTGGGGAGGTAGAGGGGCAGGGCCAGGTGCCGCAGCAGCTGGCGGCGACTCGCCGGACGGTCGGTGGTGGCCATTTCCTTCCTCCCGGATCTCCCTTCCTCTGTTCCGGTACGATGCTGCTCGCTAGGCTTCAGCTTGACCGCAGCAGGTGAAAGCCGAGACGGATCCTGGGAAACCCGCCTCGACCCACCTCTTAGACCGGATCGCCTCTCATGGGAATGGCTTGGCGATCAGGATAAGCAAAGACGCCCGATTTCAGGCGCCGGGCCGGTCAATCAAGTTCGTTCAACACACCCTGCAAGATGTCGAACATTTCGTCGATCTGCGCCTTCTCCACGATCAGCGGCGGAGAAAGGGCGATGATGTCCGCGGTGACCCGGATCAGCAGGCCCTTGTCGAAGCAGCGGCGGAAGGCGTCGTAGGCGCGTGCGCCCACTTTGCCGGGACGCGACTCCAGCTCGATGCCGGCGATCAGGCCGAGGTTGCGCAGGTCGATGACATGGCGTGTGCCCTTGAGGGCGTGAACTGCGTCTTCCCAGTAGCCGGAGAGCTCGGCACAGCGTTCGAAGAGCCCTTCTTCGCGATAGACTTCCATGGTGGCAAGCCCCGCGGCGGCGGCGACCGGATGTCCGCTGTAGGTGTAGCCATGGAAGAGTTCGATGGTGTTCCCCGTTTCCTCGGCCCAGTTGGAGAAGGCGTCATAAATGCCTTCGCGGGCGATGACCCCGCCCATGGGGATCACGCCGTTGGTGAGGCCCTTGGCGACGGTGATGAGATCGGGCTTCACGCCGAAGTATTCAGTGGCGAAGCCTTTGCCGAGTCGGCCGAAGCCGGTGATCACCTCGTCGAAGATCAGAAGAATGCCGTGCTTGTCGCAGATCTCGCGTAGGCGCTCCAGGTAGCCTTTCGGGGGGATCAGCACCCCGGTCGAACCGGCGACCGGTTCGACGATGACCGCCGCGATGGTGCTCGGGTCATGCAGGGCGCAGATCCGCTCCAGCTCGTCGGCGAAGTCTGCGCCATGTTCCGGCTGGCCGCGTGTGTAGGCGTTGCGCTCCAGATCATGGGTGTGGGGGAGGTGATCGACGCCGTTCAGCAGCGGGCCGAAGAACATCCGGTTCTTGACGATGCCGCCGACGGAGATGCCACCGAAGCCGGTCCCGTGATAGCCCCGCTCTCGCCCAATCAGGCGCGTGCGCTGGGCCTCTCCGCGAACCCGGTGGTAGGCAAGCGCGATCTTCAGGGCCGAATCGACCGCTTCCGACCCCGAGTTGCAGAAGAACATGTGGTCATAGCCCTGCGGCAGCAGCTGCAGCACGCGCGACGCCAGTTCAAAGGGGAGGGGATGCCCGATCTGGAAGGTCGGTGCATAATCCAGGTGTTCGACCGTCTTCTGCACCGCCTGCACGATCTTTTCCCGGCGATGGCCGGCGTTGCAGCACCAAAGGCCCGCGGTGCCGTCCAGGATCTCTCGCCCGTCCACGCTGCGGTAATGCATGTCTTTGGCGGAGGCGAGCAGCAGCGGATCGCGCTTGAACTGCCGGTTCCAGGTAAAGGGCATCCAGAAGGACTCGAGGTCGTTCGGCTTGGCGTCGAGATTGATGGGAAAAGCTGAGCCGTCCATAGGGCCTCTCCTGCAAGAGCAATCGTTCTCTCTAGCCTAGCATGCTCATGATAATCGACAAAGACTTCGCGTTCCTCTGGACCTGTTCCCGCTCTTGAGGCAAAACTGTTAAGTATCCTCAACAGCTTTAACAGGACCCATGAGCGAAATCGTGGAGAAGGAGGAGGATCTCGGAAGGCGGCTGCGCGCCTTGCGCCAGGTCCATGGGCTTTCACAGCGGGAGTTGGCGAAGCGCGCCGGCGTTTCCAATGCCGTGATCTCGCTGATCGAGCGCAACGCGACGAGTCCGTCAGTGGGGCTGCTGAAGAAGGTGCTCTCCGGTTTCCCCTTGAGTCTTGCCGACTTCTTCTCCCTGGAGGAAGCGCCCCGGGAGCAGGTTTTCTTCGCCGCGGACGAACTGGTGGAGATCGGGGGTGGCAGGGTGAGCTATCGCCAGGTCGGACGCGACCTCAGCGGCAAGGCGCTGCAGATGCTGGTCGAATGCTATGCGCCCGGCGCCGATACGGGAGAAGCGCTGCTTCGTCATGAAGCCGAGGAGGCCGGAGTCGTGCTGGCGGGAGAACTGGAGGTTACCGTGGGGGATCGGCGCCGCGTGCTGAAAGCAGGGGAAGCCTACTATTTCGACAGTCGCCTGCCGCACCGCTTCCGCAACCTCGGCGAGGAGGAGGCGTGCCTCGTTACCGCCTCCACCCCGCCCAGCTTCTGAGGGCATCTGTGATCCGACCCAGTCCTTTCAGGAGGCCGTCCCTCCTGCTTTGATCTCCTGTCGGGCAGCCTCTATCTCTCCTTAAGGTGAAGGGAGCAGGGGCTGGCCGCTTGCTTCTAAAAAACACGCGGGCTGGAGGACTCCTAAGTGGCGCAGGCGCGTTTGCACCTCATCAAGCTCTCCGTCGGTTCGGAGAGCGTCGACACCCTCGCAGCCTGGCAGGCGAAGCGCCTCGCGGAGCATGGACGGCTGTGGCACGCGACGCGCATGATGCCGCGCCGCCGGGACGAGCTGCTGGATCCGGCGGCACCCGGCTCCATCTACTGGGTGATCCGGGGGGTAATACAGGCCCGTCAGCGCCTGGTCGGGATAGAGAGCGGGCTGGACGGGGAGGGGCGTCGAATGACGCTGCTGCTTCTCGATCCCGAGCTTGTGCGGGTGGAGCCACAGCCGATGCGGCCTTTCCAGGGGTGGCGTTATCTCCCGCCGGAGAAGGCGCCGGCAGACTTGCGGACCGACGCCGAGGGCCTGGAAGAAGGGCCGCCGCCGGAGCTGCTGGCCGAATTGCGCAGTCTTGGCATCCTTTGATGAAACTAAAATGACGAGAGGTGATTTTTTCGTTTGACC
>JAJUFM010000127.1 GCA_029265995.1 Rhodospirillaceae bacterium
CTTGCCCTCAGCGATATTGTTGCTGCGGCGGCCCCCATCGGCCTTTTCCTGGGCCGAATCGCCAATTTCATCAACGGCGAGCTCTATGGGCGCATCACCGATGTGCCCTGGGGCATGATTTTCCCTCACGCCGGGCCGGAGCCGCGTCATCCAAGCCAGCTCTATCAAGCAGGTATGGAGGGGCTGCTGCTGTTTATTCTTCTGCTGGTAGCAGCTCTTATGGGCGCACAAAGGCGACCCGGCCTGCTCTCCGGAGTCTTCCTTATCGGCTATGGGCTCGCGCGCATCATCGGGGAATTTTATCGGCAACCGGATGCGCATATCGGATTCCTCCTGGGAGGCACGACAATGGGGCAATGGTTGTCGCTCCCAATGATCCTGGCCGGCCTCGGCCTCGTCGCTTTCGCCCATCGACGGGCACCGATTTGAAAGGCGACATGGCTCGCGGGCGCGCCTTTGATGTCATCGCGGAGCGGATTCGCGCCGAGGGCCCGATAAGCGTCGCAGACTACATGGGCCTGGCCCTGGCTCATCCGGAAGTTGGCTACTATGCAACCCGCGATCCCTTTGGGGGCGCCGGAGACTTCATTACCGCTCCTGAGATCAGTCAGGTGTTCGGCGAGCTCCTAGGGCTTTGGTGCGCCGAGCGTTGGCAAGCCATGGGCCAGCCAGAGCGCGTACTGCTAGTCGAACTGGGGCCCGGACGCGGCACCCTGATGGCGGACGCCCTACGAGCCGCCAAGCTTCTTCCGGAGTTCCGGGCAGCCCTCGAGGTTCACCTGGTAGAGCGCAGTCCCTTCTTGAGACAGCGCCAGCAGGAAATACTGGCACCGGCAAAGGTCGTTTGGCATGACGATCTCGCCAGTCTGCCAGACGGGCCCCTGCTGCTCCTGGCTAATGAATTCTTCGATGCCCTCCCGATCCGGCAGTTTCAGAAAATCAGGGACGGCTGGGCCGAGCGGATGATCAGTCTGAATGACGCGCAGGATGGATTGCAGTGGGGTCTTGGCCCCAACCTGCCACCGGTCCTCCCATTTCCATCGGAGGCGCCTGCGGGGGCCATCAGAGAAATCTCTCCAGCCAGCACTTCCATCGCGCAGGCTATCGGCGAGCGACTCGCGCACTTCGGCGGCGCGGCCTTGATCGTCGACTACGGCTATCAACAGGCGGCGCTGGGAGACAGCTTTCAAGCCGTGAAAAGACATCAACCAGTAGATCCACTGGATGGTCCGGGCGACGCGGACCTCACCGCTCATGTCGATTTTCAGGCACTCTCTGCGGCCGCCGAAAAGGGAGGCGCCAGGGTCCACGGGCCGGTCGAGCAAGGCGTCTTCTTGACCGCATTGGGGATCAAGGAGCGAACAGAGGCGCTCGCGAAGGCGGCTACTCCGCCACAGAGGCGGCAGCTGCTTGCCGCCCTGGACCGCCTTACCTCCTCCAACCAGATGGGCAGTCTCTTCAAAGTGCTGGCGCTGACAGATGTTTCCAGCAGCACGCCGGCAGGATTTCCCGAAGGCGCCTGAGCGCCAGCCCACTCTTCCAGTGCGCAGCGCCACCACCACATTCCATCTTTCGGTTTTTTACTCTACCGTCGAGGCATGCTGACGATTGGACGCTTCAACGCTATTGCCGGCCTGCGCCATGCCTTCTTCACCCGCGAAGGCGGCGTAAGCGAAGGCATCTACGCCTCCCTCAACTGCGGATTGGGGAGCCGCGACAAGCCGGAGCATGTCTTTGAAAACCGTCGCCGTGCCGCAATGGCCGTGGGAGTTGAGCCCCACAATCTTCTGACCTGCTATCAAGCCCACACGGCAGATGTGGTGACGGTCGAAGAGGCGTGGCCAGAGGGCTATCGGCCCCGGGCGGATGCTCTTGTTACGAAGACGCCAGGTGTGGCGATCGGAGTTCTGACGGCAGATTGTGCCCCCGTGTTGCTTGCCGACATGCATGCGGGAGTCATTGGCGCAGCACACGCCGGCTGGAAGGGCGCTCTCAGCGGTATCCTCAGCGCAACCGTCAAGGCCATGGCGCAGCTGGGTGCGCGGCCCGGCCAGATCGATGCGGCTATCGGCCCCTGCATCGCTCAGCGCTCCTACGAAGTGGGACCGGAGTTCCCGGCTCCCTTCATTGCGCAAGCCGAAAGCAATCAAAGCTTTTTCCGGGCGGGCGAGAAGGACCGTTTGCTTTTCGATCTGAAAGGCTACGTGGCGCGTCGTTTGGTGGAGGCCGGCGTGAGGGTGGTCGAACTGCTTCCCTGCGATACCTGCGCGGAGGAGGATCGCTTCTTCAGCTACCGCCGATCACGCCATCTGGGAGAGCCAGACTATGGCCGTGGGCTATCGGCAATAGCGCTCGTAAGGTGAAGGCTTGCTACCCGCCGCGTGTAGATAGCCCTCTGTCCAAGACGCCGCTTGATCTCCTATAGATGGCGGAAGGCTTTCTTGCCGTACCTCTCAGCAATGCGGATGAGGCTGACGCTTGCCCTATATGATCCTCTTCTTCTTTGCCTTGATGCTGGGTTTCCTCGCGACGTGCGTAGTCATGTGATGCGAGCCCTGCTCGCGCCTTTGATGGTCTTACTGCTCGTAGTGACGGCTTGCGGGCCGCTTCCGCGCCCCTTTCAGCCGGAAAGCAAGCTCGCGATCGATCTGCGCGCGCCCTCCACGCGGGCGCCTATGCGAGTGGAAATACCCACCGGCCAGGTACCTGGCGACCCGAAACGTTTCGCACTCAAGGTTTCCGAACGGCTCCTGACCCTGGGCATCCCCGCCGAACCTCAGTGGTTCAGCATGGCCGCGGCACCAGCCCTGGAGACACATCGGTTGCGGAGTGTTGCTTCAGTCGCCGCCGGTCAAGGTGCGACAGAGAAAGTCGAGGTGGCCTGGTCGTTAGTGTCGCCCGCTGGCAACGAGAAGTCGCTGGCGGTTGCCCAGATTGTTCTGCCGCGCGACGTATGGGAAAGCGAGAACACAAAGGCGGTGGATGATGCAGCCTTCGTCAGTGCGGCGACGATCGCCCGTGCGCTGGAAACCAGTTTGCCCACCTTCGATCTTGCAGAGGGTGATGGGCCGCGGCTCGTTGTGCTGCCGGTGGAGGGGGCGACCGGGGACGGATCGGAAAGTCTGGAGTACGCCATCACGCGCGCCTTGCAGCAGCAGGGCTTGCCCGTGGCCGCCATCCCGCAGGAGCAGGATCTCCTGCTATGGTGCCTGGTGGATATCGGACCGGCGCAAGGCGGCGCGCAGTTGGTCACAATCCGATGGCGCCTGGAGCTGGCGGATGATTTCACTGAAATCGGCACGGTGACGCAGGAAAACCTGGTTCCTGCCTATAGTCTGGCCGGTCCGTGGCGCGATTCAGCCGACCAAATCGCACAGGCGGCCGCGGAAGGGATCCTCGCCCTGGTACAGCAGGCGGGGATCATGCCGACCGAGCAGCTCAGGCGCGAACAATGATCCGGAGACGGAAACAGCTTGGCAGGACTCCTCCTTTGTGATTCACCTGAACCAAGCTACGTGGGGAATAGATGAGTAACAGTAACCTTGCCCTGATCCTGCGCCACACGGCGTTGAAGGGTCTGTATCGCCAGTGGATGGAGCTCTGTGGACAGGGGGACTTTCCCTTGGCGTCGGATCTCGATCCGGCCAGCCTTCGCCCATGGCTGGATCATCTTGTGCTGATTCGCATCGAAAAGGGCGATTTCGTCTACGGATATTACAGTCCCAGCTACGCCGAAATTTTCGACGGCGACAAGATCGGTCAATCGATCAACAGCCTGCCTGAACCGCAGCGGGACCTGCTGCGAAAGGAATATGAGCAGGTGCGCAGCGAGCGGCTCCCGGTCAGTCGCACCTATACTGCCTCGTTCGATGGGGAGGAGCAGACCTGGGAAAGGCTGGTTCTTCCTTTCTTCGGTCCCGATGGGGAAGTCGTTAAACTACTAGTAGCAGCTTACAGGTTGGAAGCATGAGCGATAGCCGCCCAGTCTCCCTCTTTGGCAACGCACGCGACGATTCCGCGGGGGCAGGTCCTAGTGCCGAAGAGTTCAACCTGTGGTGCGCAATGAACGACCGGCCGCTGCGCCTGCATCTCCATCGCTGGGGTCCGGAGGATACCGAATGGTGCCTGGAATCAGAGCCTGGTACCGCAGCCGCAGCCGCGATCTACGGCACCGGCAGCGATCATGAGCCTACCGCGGTGGCGATCGCCTATGGCTTTGTAGCTGGCATCGAGTGGGCGGAAACGCGCTTTGCAGAAGTAGAAGGCGAGACAGAGACGGGGACGCGCGCCGCGAAAGAAGCACAAGAAGCGCTCGTTCCAGCGACGCCCGCCGACATCGTCTCGTCGCGAGCCGAGAGTGTCGCTCAGACTGCCGTTGCAACGCCTGGCGTGACCGCTGCTCCGGAACATAGCGCTCCTGCAGAAGATCCCTTCGCGCTGCCGCAGCCCGACCTTCTGGGCCGCCCCAGCCCGGAAGATTCCCTGGAAACGGACGAGGCGGACCTCGCGGACCAGACGCGCAAGCTAGAAACGGTGCTGCGCAACTTCCGCGTGCGCGGTGAGATCATGGAAGTCCGCCCCGGGCCCTGCGTCACCCTCTTCGAGCTCGAGCCTGTCCCAGGCACCAAATCATCCACCGTCATCAATCTTGCGGACGATATTGCGCGTTCCATGTCCGCGGTAACCGCACGTATCGCTCTGGTGCCAGGGCGAAGCGTCATCGGGATCGAACTGCCTAACGAACAGCGCGAGACCGTCTACCTGAGCGAAATTCTGGAAAGTGATTCCTACCAGGATTCCAAGGCGCGCCTGCCGCTGGCCCTCGGCAAGAACATCGGTGGCGAGCCAGTGGTGGTCGACCTTGCGCGCATGCCTCACCTGCTGATCGCCGGCACCACCGGCTCCGGCAAGTCGGTCGGTATCAACGCGATGATCCTCTCCCTGCTCTATCGGCTCACGCCGGAGCAGGTGCGCCTGATCCTCGTCGATCCGAAGATGCTGGAGCTCTCGGTCTACGACCATATTCCCCATCTGCTGACCCCGGTGGTCACGGACCCGCACAAGGCGGTCGCGGCTCTCAAGTGGACGGTCCGCGAGATGGAAAACCGCTACCGGGCCATGTCGCTGCTCGGCGTGCGGAATATCGAGGGGTACAATGCCAAGGTGGCGGAGCTGGCGGAACGCCAGGAAACGGTGACCCGTCGGGTACAGGTCGGCTACGACCGAGAAAAGCAGGAGCCGATTTTTGAGGATCGCATTGTCGAGCTCGAGCACCTGCCCTTCATCGTCATCGTCGTGGACGAGATGGCCGATCTCATGCTGGTCGCCGGCAAGGAGATCGAAACCCTCATCCAGCGCCTGGCTCAGATGGCTCGCGCTGCCGGCATCCACCTGATCATGGCCACACAGCGCCCCTCGGTCGACGTCATCACCGGCACCATCAAGGCGAATTTCCCGACCCGCATTTCCTTCATGGTGACCAGCAAGATCGACAGCCGCACCATCCTGGGCGAATCGGGCGCGGAGCAGCTGCTGGGCCAGGGAGATATGCTCTTCATGGCCGCCGGTGGCAGAATTAGCCGCGTCCACGGGCCCTTTGTTTCCGACCAGGAGGTGGAAGACGTGGTGGCGCATCTACGCGCCCAGGGCGAGCCGGACTATGTCTACGCGGTCACCGAAGAAGACGACGAGGTGGAGGAGGTGTCAGCCTCCGGCGGCACAGGGGACGACGCTATTCTGGAAGAGGGGGAAGAAGGAGACCTCTATACCCAGGCTCTCGCCCTCATCCTGCGCGAGAACAAGGTGTCCGTCAGCTTTATCCAACGGCATCTGCAGATCGGCTACAACCGCGCTGCGCGCTTGGTCGAGCGGATGGAGCAGGAGGCCGTCGTGAGCCCGCCGAATCATGTGGGCAAGCGCGAGATCCTGGTCTCGGCCCGGAGCGTTTTCGCAAGCCGCCAGGGCTGAAGTTTCGCGCCTCGCGGTTTTTCTTTCGATAAGGAAATCTACACTTGAATCCGGATGGCAAATAAGCCATTTCCGGCCCTCACCCGAAAGCAAGCAGCTGGCTGGGTTCATCTACTGGTCCGGAGGGGGATGCGATGAAGCATTCGACGACCCTTTCCGAATTGGGGATGGGCTTGGACCTGCATACGGCAGGCACCCTAACCAAAGAGGAAAAGTACGCCGACGTCGGCGAAACGCTGACGGCGGTCCATGACACTGGTGTCTCCGCCGGGGATACCGCAATTCCTGGTGACGACCGTCTCGACCATTTCGTCGAGAAGGACGGGCTGCGTTTTGCCGGCACACATCTGATTATCGATCTTTGGGATGCCTCCAGGCTCGATGACCTCGAGCACGTGGACGCGACGCTGCGGCGCGCGACGGAAGTTGCGGGTGCCACCCTACTGAATATCGATCTGCACCACTTCACGCCCAACGGCGGCGTTTCTGGTGTGGCAGTGCTGGCGGAAAGCCATATTTCGATCCACACCTGGCCGGAGTGCGGCTATGCCGCCATCGATCTTTTCATGTGCGGCAGCGCGCAGCCGCACAAGGCAATCGATATTTTTCGGGAAGCTTTTGGGCCGGTGGTCCGGGTGAGCGTCGGCGAACACAAGCGCGGTATCGTGGGATGATGCAGTATCTTGAAACGCTGCACGGCCCCTATGGCCAGTACTTCGCGGTAGAGCGAGAGCTCTACCGCGACAAGACCGACTACCAGGATCTGGTGATCTTCGAGAACAAGATCTTTGGCAAGGTTCTGGCCCTCGACGGAGCGATCCAGACAACGACACGCGACAACCATCCCTACCATGAGATGCTGCTGCACGTGCCGCTCCTGGCGCACGGGGACGCCAAGCAGGTGCTGATCATCGGTGGCGGAGACGGTGGCAGCCTGCGCGAGGCCGTCAAGCATCCGCTCGAGCGCGCCGTCATGGTGGAGATCGACTCCGAGGTCATCGACCTCTCGAAGCGCTACCTGCCGGAGCTTTCCGACGGCGCTTTCGACAATCCGAAGGCCGAGGTGGTCATTGCCGACGGCTGTCGCTATGTCGCCGAGACGACTGATCGCTTCGACGTGATCGTGGTCGATTCGACCGACCCGATCGGCCCTGGGAAGGTCCTCTTCACAAGCGAGTTCTATCGTGATTGCAAGAGGTGCCTGAACCCTGGAGGGATTCTCGTCACGCAGCACGGGGTGCCCCTGCTGCAGGCCGACGAGCTCACTGACGGCTATCGCAAGCTATCCGCACTCTTCGATGATGTGACCTTCTACCTGACGGTCGTGCCCACCTATACCGGCGGCGCCATGACCCTCGGCTGGGCGACCGATGAGCCGAGGCATCGAAAGGTGCCTCTCGGAAAGCTGGAAGAGCGCTTCGCGGGTCTCGGCATCGAAACCCACTACTACAGCCCGGCGGTGCATCAGGGTGCGTTCGCCCTGCCCCCGGATGTACAGCGCCTGCTAACCAAGTAGTCTCTCGATTGGAGAGGAACTCTTCGAGGTAGCGCATTCCTCGCCAGGAGGCGCAGCTGCCGCGATCCAGGGCCATATGCAAATGCCCTGGATCTAGCGGAGGATTTCGAGCCGCTCTAACTTCAACTCCCAGAATTTTTCGCTGCGCTTTTCTCAGCCGGCGTCGGCGATGGCCTTGGCCTTCTCAACCAACACTTCCGCCTGCTTGATCGACGCGATGTCGATCAGCCGGCCGTCAAGGGTAACGGCCCCCTTGCCTTCCTTCTGAGCCTGCTC